>JAHWJM010000073.1 GCA_019348435.1 Actinomycetota bacterium | reverse complement strand
GGCGAACAACATTTATGACGTCGCGGAGCTCATTGAGCGGGAGGGGATCGCCCACGCCGTGGCGCACCCGATTTACCGGCAGAACGAAAAGCTGGAGCGGTGGCACCTGGAGCGGCTGCTGCTGCTGTTCAAGGGGTTCGAGTGCCTCAACGGGGCTCACAGCGCGCTGCACCGCGAGGCCTTCGAGCCGGTGCTCGTCGAGGGCAAGGCGATCCAGGTCCACCCGCTCGTCTGCCACGCGTTCAACGCCGACTTCGACGGCGACCAGATGGCCGTCCACCTGCCGTTGTCCGCCGAGGCGCAGGCCGAGGCCCGCATCCTCATGCTGTCGTCGAACAACATCCTGTCGCCGGCGCACGGCCAGCCGCTGGCCACGCCGACCCAGGACATGATCCTCGGCGCCTACTACCTGACCTACGGTCCGGAGGCCGACGAGCTGGCGCAGGTCGACCGCGCGACGCACGAGCCGCGGCCGCACGTGTTCCGCACGGCGCAGGAGGCTGAGCTCTCCTACGAGCTGGGCGGCGTGAAGCTGCACGACCTCGCCGAGTTCCGTCCGCTCGGGCGCGAGGGCGGCCACGTCCTCACGACCATCGGCCGGATCATCTACAACGACCGCATCGAGCGGGCGCTGCTGGAGGCGATGGGCGACGAGTTCGACCCGACGCAGTACGAGTTCGTCAACAAGTCGATGAAGAAGCGCGACACGACGGAGCTCGTCGACCAGCTCGTGCAGACCTACGGCGCGACGACGATCTCGCAGGTGCTCGACGCCTTCAAGGACCTCGGCTTCCATTACGCGACACAGGCCGGTGTCACCGTCTCGAAGAACGACGTGGTCGTCCCGCCGAACAAGCAGGAGATCCTCGACTCCTACGAGCAGCGCGTCGTCGACGTGCAGGAGCAGTACGAGGAGGGGCTGATCACCGACGAGGAGCGTCACGTCAAGGTGACCGACCTCTGGAACGACGCGACCGACAAGGTCGCCGACGCGATGGTCGACAACCTCGAGGTCAACGACAAGCTGAACTCGATCTACATGATGGCCTCCTCCGGCGCCCGTGGCTCCTTCAAGCAGATCCGCCAGCTGGCCGGCATGCGCGGCCTGATGGCCAACCCGAAGGGCGACATCATCGAGCGTCCCGTGAAGGCGAACTTCATGGAGGGCCTCGACGTGCTCGAGTACTTCACGTCGACGCACGGCGCGCGCAAGGGCCTGGCCGACACGGCGCTGCGCACCGCCGACTCGGGCTATCTGACGCGCCGGCTGGTCGACGTGGCGCAGGACGTCATCATCCGCGAGCCCGACTGCGGCACGGAGGAGTTCATCGAGCTGCACCTGCTCAAGGACGACGGGTCGCTCAACGACAACCTGCTCGGGCGCTTCGCGGCGGCCGAGATCGCGACGAAGCGCGGTCGCGTGATCGTCGCCAAGGGCGCCGAGATCGACCGACCCGAGATCGCCGACATGCTCGAGAGCTCCGATCAGCTGAACGCCGACAACCACGGCATCGTGAAGATCCCCGTGCGCTCGGTCCTCAAGTGCGAGGCGCAGAGCGGCGTGTGCCAGGCCTGCTACGGCCGTTCGCTGGCCTCGGGCAAGACCGCGCAGATCGGTGACGCCGTCGGCATCATCGCCGCCCAGTCGATCGGCGAGCCCGGGACGCAGCTGACGATGCGTACGTTCCACACCGGGGGCGTCGCCGGCGCGGACATCACGCACGGCCTGCCGCGTGTCGTGGAGCTCTTCGAGGCTCGCAAGCCCAAGGGCCTGGCGAAGATCGCCGAGCAGGACGGCAACGTGACGATCGAGGACTCCGAGAAGGCGCTGACGGTCGTCATCACCGACGACGCCGGCGAGGAGCACCGGCACACGTTCCCGCGCCGCACGCGGCTGTTCGTCGAGAACGGCCAGCGCGTCGAGGCCGGCACCCAGCTCAACGAGGGGTCGCTGTACCCGCACGAGCTGCTGGCGATCCGCGGGCGCACGGAGACCGAGCAGTACCTCGTCAAGGAGGTGCAGGAGGTCTACGTGTCACAGGGCGTCGACATCAACGACAAGCACATCGAGCTCATCGCCCGCCAGATGCTCAAGAAGGTGCGCGTCGACCAGAAGGGCGACACCGACTACCTCCCGGGGCAGTTCGTCGACCGCTTCGAGTTCGCGAAGATCAACGACGAGATCATCCGCCAGAAGGGCGAGGCCGCGCAGTTCGAGGACATCATCCTCGGCATCACGAAGGCCTCCCTGAATACCGACTCGTTCCTCTCGGCGGCCTCCTTCCAGGAGACCGCGCGTGTCCTCACCGACGCCGCCATCGAGGGTAAGGTGGACAACCTCGCCGGGTTGAAGGAGAACGTGATTATCGGGAAGCTCATCCCGGCGGCGACGGGGCTGAAGCGCTACCGGCGCATCGAGATCGAGCCGACCGAGCCGCTGCCGCGCGCGATGGACGACGTCGGCCTGCTCGACCAGGACGAGATCGCCGCCGAGCTGGGGCTCGGCGACGGCGATGGCATGGGAGGCTTCGGCTCCGCCTTCAACGAGGACATCGCCTCGCTGGAGGAGATCGGCACGGGCGGTGGCGACACCGGCTTCGCCGAGGAGCTTGCCGACCTCGACGTTCCCGACAACTCGTAGGTCACTCGAACTCGCGATTGCGCATCGCCGGCCCAACAGCGGCCGGCGGTGCGCTCGACGTCACGCGCCGGTGGCGAGCGTGCGAAGGTCGACGCGGCCGTCGCGGTCGATCACGTAGTGCATACGGTCGTCGGGCGCGATCGCCACGCCTTCGACGCGGCGCACGTCGTCGAACTCGTGCACAGCCTCGACGGCGACGTCGCCACCGGCTGCGATCGCTGGTAGATCGAAGCGGACGTGGCTGCTCAGCGCGACGGCGCCCTCCTCATGGTCCTCCAGCACCGCCGCTCCCTTTCCCGCCGAGTCCAGGTTGCCGACGATCGCGTGGAAGGCGTCCGGCCGCCGGTCGCCGCCGAGCGCCCGCACGCCGACCGGCGCGTCGACGCTGCCCGTCTGCAGGACCCAGACGTTCGAGCAACGCGGGATCGACCCACCGTCGAAGAGCGCGTCGGGATCCTCCAGCTCGACGAGGATCGGCTGCCCGGCCGCCGTCACCGGGTAGCGCAACCCGAGCAGCATCCGCCCGTCGGCTCGGAACTCGGCGCCTTCGACGTTGATCGGGTGGTCTGAAGAGACAACCCGGCCCGACCAGCTCTTGCCCTTCCTCGCGCCGCGGAACATCGTCTCGTCGATGTAGGCGGCGCGCGTGGTCGGGCCGAGCGGCAGCAGCTCTACCTGCGCCTCGGCCAGCGCGTCGTTGACCGCGCGGTGCAGCGCGAACTTCAGCGGGACGAGATCCATCTTCGCTGACTCGCCGTGCAGTGCCGCGTGAAGCTCCTCTTCGCTGACACGAGCGATGAACGACCGCTTCGCCTGCAGCGGGCCCTCCTTCTTGCCGAACTGCGACCCGAGGATGTAGACGGCGCCGTTCCAGCGCGCGCACGCCTCTGCGTCCTCGGTCTTGAACTTCGTGGAAGGCTTTGCCGTCGTGCGGGTAGCGCTCCAACCAGTGTCCTCAGCGGCGCCTCGCGCGTGGGAGATGATCGCGATCGCCCGCGCCGCGTGCGCCTCGTCGAGGACCGTGACGAACGCCCGGTCCCATCCGTGCCGCTCGAGGATCTGCGGTCCGAAGACGGGGCAGAGGTCGGACGCCTCGTTCGGCGCGAGATGCAGGTCGACGTCTTCCATGGCGTCGTCGTACCGCGTCGGGTCGTGGTCAAACCCCTGCCGCTGCACGCGCCGTCGCTCATCGACTTCGAGTCGCCTGCGCGCGGCCTTGCCGTGTACCGGATAGGCAAGTCGGTCAAGCTCGCCGTGCGCCACGCCGATCCGCCTTATGTGGATCGCCGCCGCTCACTCGCAGTCCTGACGCTGCTGATAGCGGTCGCGGTCGCATTCTCGGGCCGCGGCGATCCCCCGCAGACGCCGCCGGCGCGCGCCGCGTCGCTCGACCATCCGGCGCAGACGCCCGCGCAGCGTGCGGCGACCGCGGCGCGTGCGCGCGAGCGCCGCGAGGCCGCTCGCCAGGCGGAGGCGCGGCGGCTGCGCCGCTCGACCACGGTCAAGGGCGCGCTGCGCCGCGCCTGGCTGTCGCGCGCGATCAGCCGGAGCCGGTACGAGGCGCTGCGCCGGACGTGGTGGCGTGCGCAGCGTGACGTGGGGCGCCTGAGCGGGACGCGCCGCGCGGAGCTGGCGGCCGTTCTCGCGATGGCCGAGCGGTTGGCGGCGGGGCGCATGCTGACGGCCAGCCGCCTGGACCCCGTCTTCCTCACGATCCGCCGCAACCGCGAGTTCTGGACGACGCGCCCGTTGCCGGTCCCGCGCACGCGGCTGAGCTTCCGCCGCGACCCGGTCGTCTTCGAGTACTACGCCGGTCGCGGACTGGCGATCCAGCCGCTGGCGAGCTTCGGCCGCGCGAACGCGCTGGCCGCGTCGTGCCTGCGCACCGGCGCGCGCCACCGCTGCCGCCCCGCGGCGCTCGGGCGGCTGCTGGATCGGATGGTTGCGCTGGCCAGCGAGCGCGGCGGCTTTCTCGCGTGGGAGCACTTCTTCGCGTTCGGCAGTGGCAGCGCGCCTTGGATCAGCGCGATGACCCAGGCGACCGGCGCCCAGGCGCTCGCGCGCGGCCGGCGCGCGCTTGGTGACGAGCGCTACGCTCGCGCGGCACGGCGTGCGCTGAAGGTGTTCGACGCGCCGCCGCCGCTCGGCGTCGCCGTGCCGGCTGGAGGTGGGGTGCGTTACGCGATGTACTCCTTCGCGCCGGACCTGCGGGTCCTCAACGGCGAACTGCAGACGCTGATCGGCCTGCGCGACGTGGCGCGGATCGCCGGCAGTGGACGCGCCCGGCGGCTGTTCGAGCGCGGAGAGCCCGTGGCGCGGCGGGCGGTGCGCGGCTTCGACACCGGCGCCTGGTCGCTGTACAGCGCCGGCGGCAAGGAATCCACGCTGAGCTACCACCGCCTCGTCGCGGGCTTCCTCGGGGGGCTCTGCCGGCGCACCGCCGCGCAGACGTACTGCGATGCGGCCCAGCGCTTCGAGCGCTACGTGCGCGAGCCGCCGCGGGTGCACGTGCGGACGCTGCGCGCACTGCGCATCCGCAAGTCGACGACGATCCGCTTCAGGCTGTCGAAGATCTCCGACGTGATGATGCAGGTCCGCGACCGTCGCGGCCGGATCGTGCTGTCGCGGGGTCTGCGGGCACTGCCGCGCGGACGGCATGGCGTCGGCTGGGTGCCGTCGCGGGCTGGCCGCCACCGGCTGCGGATCGTTGCGGTCGGGCCGGCCGGCACGCGCGTGGTGGTGGCGCGGACGCTGCGCGCCGCCGACGCGGCGAAGCCCGCCAAGAAGAAGGCGAAGGCGAAGGAGAAGGCGCGCCGCGACTGAGCGGGCGCTCAGGGCAGCGGCGCCAGGCGCGGCCGTTGGCGCTCCCGGTGCCGCGCGGGAGGGAGAGAAACGGCAGCCCACCGGGTAGGTCAGCACGTGCGGCAGATGCTCCTCGGCCTTCTCCTACCAGCCGCCGCGCCAGACGAAGGTCACAGCGTCCGGCCGGCGCGAGCAGGTGGATCGCGGCGTCGGACGAAAGGGACTGGATGACCCCGTCCACGTGTGGAAGGCGCCCGCTGGACAGCCGTTCGAGTCAGATCCCCGCACTGAGATGACGCCGTCGATGTCAACGAAAAGCAGCGGTTTGTCCTGCACATCAAGCGGTTCTGCAACGAAACTCCGATGGCGCCGCGCCTCGCCAGGGATCACGCTAGCCTCCTTGAAGCACGCGAAACGCGTCAAGCAAGTCCACCGGGCTGTCGATGGTAGGGGTGTCGCCCGGCGCCGAGACTTCTGCTCGACGTGCGCGCTGCGCTGCCTTTCATGAGCCTTTATCTCGGAATTCTCATCGCCCTGCTCTGCGCGTTCGCGTCGAACCTGGCCTTCCTCTACAAGCACCGCGGCTGCAGCACGGCGTGCGCGGTCGACATCCGCCACCCGCTCCGCACCGCCGGTTCGTTGTGGAGCCAGCGCTGGTTTGCGATCGGGATGGGCGTCGGCCTCGTCGCCTGGCTGCTGCACGTCGCGGCGATCTCGCTGGCCCCGCTCTCGGTCGTGCAGGCGGTGCTCTCCGGCGGCCTCGTGCTGCTCGCCGTGATGGCCGACCGCCTGTTCGGCTTCAGCATCGGCCCGCGCCAGTGGTGGGGGCTGGGCATGACCTGCGTCGGCCTGATCCTCCTGGCGATCACGCTGCCCAAGACGCACGGCGCGCACTCGAGCTTCTCCCTGACCGCGATGATCGCCTTCCAGGCGGGTCTCTTCGGCCTCGGCGCCCTGTTCATCATGGGCAAGCGGCTCGGTGGCCCCGCCGAGCACCACGGCATCATGCTCGCCGCGGCTGCCGGCATCCTGTTCGGCGTCTGCAACCTCGGCGTCAAGGCGCTGACGGGCGTCGTCGGCGACGGCGTGCTGGGCATCGTCCTCAGCCCGTGGACGTGGGTCGCGCTCAGCGCCTCGGCCGCGGCCTTCTACGCGTCGGCACGCTCGCTGCAGGACGGCGACGCCGTGCCCGTCATCGCGATCACCGGCACCGCCGCGAACATCGCGACGATCGCCGGCGGGATCATCGTCTTCGGCGACCCGCTGCCCAACGACGCCCTCGGCATCGTGCTGCAGGCGCTCGCCTTCGTGCTCGTGATCGTCGCTTCGGCGCTGACGCCCGCCCCGGTCCGCGCCGCGCGCGTCGCGTCCGGTGCTGCTGCGCCCGCGCCCTCCGGCGCGTAGTAGCTCAGCTCAGCTCGAGCACGTACTCGGCGAGCTCGAGACCGAGCTCGCCCGAGGTCTCGTACTCGCCCGTCGCGCGCCAGCCCTCGCGCTCGTAGAACGCGCGCGCTCGGCGGTGCCCCCGCGCGACGAGCAGCCGTCCGGAGGAGAAGCCGCGCTCCATCATGTCCGCCCTGCCGAGCGCGTTGAGCTGCGTCGCCAGGCCGCTGCCCCAGTACTCCTCGCGCACGAAGAGCTGCGTCAGCAGCGCGACGTCGGGGCGCTGCTCACCGGCCTCGTCGCGGTCGGGGCGCAGGCTGATGTGACCGGCCGGCTGCGAGCCCTCGAAGGCGACGTGCGCCCACGAGCCGTCGCGCGGAAAGCGCTGCAGCAGGCCGATCAGCATCTCGGCGCGCGCCGGCGGGTTCCAGCCCACGGGCGTCCAGCTGTGGTAGGTCGACAGCCCCGCGACGAGGCTGTCGGCGATCGTGCCCAGGTCAGCGGTGGTGGCGGGCCGGATCGTGAAGCGGTCGCTCATCGCGCGCACCCGGCGCCGCCGGGTGCCGCGCGTCGGCTTCGCTGGACGTCGTCGAGCATGCGGCGAATCTAATGGTCGACGCACGACAGCGGCGCGATGGTCACACTGCGGCTGATGAGGCGCCTCGCGACGATCGCCGGCCTGCTCGCGATCGCGCTCGCGGCGGGCGTTGCGCCCGCCGCCCACGCCGAGCCCGAGGCCAAGGCGCCGACCGCCACGTCCACGCCGGCCAAGGCCAAGCCGGCCAAGCGCAAGGGGACGCCCGTGTCGAGCCGGGGGCTCGAGACGATCCTGCAGGACGACGGGCTGCTCCTCTACCGCCCGCCGGCGGAGGTCGAGGCCGCCGTCGTCAAGATGCGCGAGCTGGGCGTCGACCGCGTCCGCATCACCGCCAGCTGGTCGTCGCTGACGCGTGCGCCCGAGGGGGAGACCAAGCCCGCGGGCTTCAACGCCGCCGATCCCGGCGCCTACGAGCAGGCGCGCTGGACGGGCTTGGACACGGCGATCCGCGCGATCCGCGCCGCGGGGCTGAAGGCGCTCGTCGACATCGGCTTCTGGGCGCCGCACTGGGCGACCGACGATCCGCCGGGACCGCGGGCACGCTCGAACATCGACCCGCAGGCCTATGCCGACTTCGCCACCGCCGTCGCGCTGCGCTACTCCGGCGCGTTCACGCCGCCGCCGGCCGGTCCCGCGCCTGAGCCGACCGAGGACGCCAGCCTCATCGCCGAGCTCATCCAGCCGGTCGCTCCGTTCCCGGTGCCCGATCCGCTCCCGCCGCCGCCCGGTGCCTCCGCGCCGGCTGCCCAGCCCGCTTCCGCCGGCGCGCCGCTGCCGAACGTCGACCGCTTCATCATCTGGAACGAGCCCAACCACCAGGGCCTGCTGCTGCCGCAGTGGAAGGCCGACGGCCGGACGCCCGCCAGCCCCGCCGTCTACCGGGCCATGCTGCGCGCCGGCTACGCCGCCGTGAAGGCCGCCCGACGGACCGCCACCGTGCTCATCGGCAACACGTCGAGCACCGGCGGCGTGCGCGGCCGAGGCCCCGTCCCGCCGCTGGAGTTCCTGCGCGAGCTGGCCTGCGTCGACGCGAAGTTCAAGCCGCGCTCCGGCGGCGACTGCGCCGGTTTCGCGCAGCTGCCCGGCGACGGCTGGGCACACCATCCGTATTCCCAGAACGAGCGTCCCGAGCGCGTCTCGGACCCCAAGAAGGAGCGCGGCGACCTGCGCATCGCCGACACGCCGGTGCTCGCCAAGACGCTTGACCGGCTCGTCAGGCTCGGCCGCCTCGCGCCCGGCAACCGCAACATCCACCTGACCGAGTTCGGCTACGAGACGAAGGGCATCCCCGGCCGGCCGCGCGTCAGCGAGACCCAGCAGGCGCGCTGGATGACCTGGGCGGAGTACATCGCCGACCGCGTGCCGCGGGTGCGCAGCTTCGCGCAGTTTCTGCTGCGCGACCAGCCGCCCGCGCCCGTGCGCGTCTCGCAGAGCGACAAGCGTCCCTTCGGCGAGTACTCGACGGGGCTGCTGAACATCGACGGCTCCGACAAGGTGATCGCGCGGACGTTCCTCGCGGGCCTGTTCGCCCAGCTGCAGCCCCAACGCAAGGTGCTCATCTATGGGCGCCTGCGGCTCGGCCCAGGCCGCAAGGTGGTCGCGCTGCAGCGCCAGGTCCAGGGCGGCTCCTGGACGCGCATCGCGCGCCTGCCGATCGACGGGCGCCATTCGTTCCAGCGCACGATCTCGCACCGGCCCGGCGCGTCCTATCGCATCACGTATCCGGACGCCGACGGCAAGCGCCGCACCGGGCTGGCGATCAGGCCCGTCCGCGGCGCCCGCTGAGCCGGGCCGCCGGGTTGCTAGCATCACCGGCCGCATGCCTACGACTTCCCAGCTCGTCCGCAAGGGCCGCAAGGTGCCCAAGAAGAAGCTCGCCACCCCCGGCCTGAAGTCCGGCAAGGGGCGCAAGAAGAAGGTCGCTGCCCCGCAACGGCGCGGTGTCTGCACGCGCGTCTACACGACGACGCCGAAGAAGCCGAACTCGGCGCTGCGCAAGGTCGCGCGGGTGAGGATCACCGGCTCGATCGAGGTGACCGCGTACATCCC
>JAHWJM010000072.1 GCA_019348435.1 Actinomycetota bacterium | reverse complement strand
GGAGCTGACGGCCCAGCCCTTCCTCGACTTCGTGCATCCCGAGGATCGCGAGCGCACCGCCCGGGAGGCCGCGCGACTGGCGAGCGGCGACGGTGACAGCGTGGACTTCCAGAACCGCTACCGCGCGGCGGACGGGTCGTACCGCTGGCTCGCGTGGACGGCGACCGGCGTGCCCGGCGACGGGCTGATCTACGCGAGCGCCCGCGACGTCACCGCCAGCCGCGAACAGCGCGACGCGCTCGAACGCCTGGTGGCCGAGCGTGGCGCGACGCTGTTCCCGCCGTTCGACCACCCTGACGTGAGCGCCGGCCGGGGCACCATCGGGCTGGGGTTCGCCGCCGACCTTCCCGACGTCGAGCAGCAGCGCGTCGTCGCGGGCGCCCGCCAGGGCGCGGTCGGGGATCAGCCGGTCGTAGACGATCACGTCGGCGCTCGCGATGAGCTGCAGCGAGCGCGCCGTCATGAGACCCGCATCGCCCGGCCCGGCGCCGACGAGGAAGACCGTCACCGCGCCGCCACCGCCTCGGCGCGCGCGAGCAGCTCCGCGCCGCCCGCCGCCAGCAGCCGCTCGGCGGCCAGCGCGCCCGCTTCGGCGGGGCCGGCGCAGGGCGGCGTCTCGTCGCGCAGCCAGGCCGAGCCGTCGGCCAGCCCGACGAAGGTCCGCATCACGATCGCCGCCTCGCCGACCTGCGCGTGCACGCCGAGCGGCGTGTTGCAGCTCGCGTCCAGCCGCGCCACGCACGCGCGCTCGGCGAGCAGCGCGTCCCACGTCGCGGCGTCGGTGATCGCCCGCGCCGCCGCCGCCGCCCGCTCGTCGCCCGCGCGCGCCTCGAGCACGAGCGTGCCCTGCCCCGGCGCCGGCACGAGGTCGCGCAGCACGCAGCCGATCTCCTCCTCCCGGCCCAGCCGCTGCAGCCCGGCGGCGGCAAGCAGGAGCGCGTCGGCCTGCCCCTCGGCCAGCCGCCGCAGGCGCGTGTCGACGTTGCCGCGCACCACGACGACCGCGAGGTCCTCGCGCAGCGCGAGCAGTTGCGCGGCGCGGCGCAGCGACGCGGTTCCGATGCGCGCGCCCGGCGCCAGCGACGCCAGCGATCCCGCTCCGACGAGCGCGTCGAACGGGCTTCCGCGCGCCGGCGCGCCGATGAGCTCCAGCCCCTCGGGCAGGACGCTCGGCACGTCCTTGGCGCTGTGGATCGCCAGCTCGATGTCGCCGGCGAGCAGCGCGACCTCGAGCTCCTTGACCCAGCGCTCCTTGTCGTTGCCGACCGCAGCACCCCGATCGCCTCCTCCGCGGGACGACGCTCGGTCCCCGCTCGTCGTCACCGGCACGAGCTCGGTCTCGGGACCCAGCAGCGCCGCGACCGTCGCGGCCTGGGCGAGCGCCAGCGCGCTCCCGCGCGTTCCGACCCGCACTACCGCTCCCGCTACGAGGAGGCGCGGCGCGGCAGCGGGCGCACGTTGCCAGCTCCCGCACCCGAGTCCATGGCGTCGGCGATCTGCTCGTCGCCCTCCGGCGCGCCCTCGAGGCCGAAGAGCTCGCGCATGATCTGCAGCCGGCCGTGCGAGCGGCCCTCGGCCATCGTGCGCAGGCGCAGCGTGGGCTCGTGCAGCAGGCGGTTCATCACCGTTCGCGCGATCGCCTCGGCGCGCGCGACATCGCGCGCGGAGGCCTGCTCCCAGCGCGGGGCGTTCTCGGCCAGCACCTGCTCGACGATCGCGTCGCCGTACTCGCGCAGCGCGCGGATCGTCGGCTGCACGGCGAGCGTCCCCAGCCACGCCGCGAAGCGCTTGATCTCCTCCTCGACGATGGACTCGGCCCGCAGCGCCTCCGCCTCGCGGACCGAGATCGTGTGCGCGACGCGCGCCTGCAGGTCGTCCATGTCGAACAGCGTCACGCCCTCGAGGTCCGCGCAGGCCGGATCGATGTCGCGCGGAACGGCGAGATCGACGAGCAGCAGCGGCCGGCCGTGGCGGGCGCGCATGACGAGCTCGAGCTCCTCCTGGCCGACGATCGGGTGCGGCGAGGCCGTCGAGGCGATGACGGCGTCGGCGCGCTCGAGCTGCGCGGGCAGGCCGTCGAGCGCCACGACCTCGCCGCCGAAGCGCTTGGCGAGCGAGCGCGCGCGGTCGGCGTGGCGGTTGGCGACGAAGATCGTGCAGACGCCGTGCTCGGCGAACGCGCGGGCGGTGAGCTCGCTCGTCTCGCCGGCGCCGATGATCACGACGCGCGGCTCGGGCCGGTCGCCCATGATGGCGTGCGCGAGCTCGACGGCGACCGACGACATCGACGCGCGCCCGAGGCCGATCGACGTCTCCGAGCGCACGCGCTTGCCCGTCTGCAGGGCGGCGGTGAAGAGGCGGTTGGTCAGCGGCCCCGTCGTGCCCGACGCGAGCGCCACCTCGTAGGCGCGCTTGACCTGGCCCTGGATCTCGGCCTCGCCGACGATCATCGACTCCAGGCCGGCGCTGACGCGAAAGAGCTGGCGCGCCGCGTCGCAGTTGCGCGGCGAGTAGATGCGCTCGGCCAGCTCGGTCGGGCGCACCTGCGCGCGCTGCGCGAGCATCCCGAGGACGGCGCTCTCGGCGGCCACCGGGTCGCCGACGACGAGCGTCAGCTCGGTGCGGTTGCAGGTCGAGATGACGACGACCTCGTGCACCTCGGGGTGCGCGCCGACCTCGTGCAGGAACTGGGTGACTGCGGAGTGCGTGAACGCCAGGCGCTCGCGCAGCTGAACGGATGCCGTCTTGTGCGAGATCCCCAGCGTGATGAGCTCCGCGGTCATCGCACGGGCTCCTTGGCCGCGCGGGGCGCCGGCGGCGCAGTGTCCGCGGCGGGATCGCGTTCCTTGCCCTCGACGAGCTCGGCGAGCTCGACGACCTCGCGCTCGATCCGGCTCAGCTTGGAGGCCATGATCGCGACGTAGACGAGGATCAGCGCGAGGAACACGAGGTACGCGGCCGCGACGTACTTGCCGGCCTCGTCGAGTGGGAGGGCGGGGACCATCAGAGCTGGGGAGCGGCGCTGCGGCCGGAGAGCATGAGGTCGTCGTCGTCACCGGCGAGCTTGCGACGCAGCGCGCGCAGGCGGAAGGTGGCGTGCTTGGAGGCCATCTCGTACTTGACCAGCGTGGCGAACAGCAGCCCCATGCCGATCAGCGCGACGAGGAAGGTCAGCCCCATCTTCGGCGGCAGGCCGCCGGCGACCGTCGCACCGGTCTGCGGATGGATGTACGCCTCGGCCATCCGCACCGCGGCGAAGTTCAGCGGCACGAAGGCGCCCGCGACGATCGCGAAGACCGAGGCGTAGCGCGCCTGCTTCTCCTTGTCCTCCAGCGAGAAGCGCAGCGGCCAGTACGTGGCGTAGAGCAGGAAGACGATGAGGAAGGAGACGAGCATCGGCTCGTCCCACACCCACCATTGCCCCCAGGAGGCACGCGCCCAGATCGAGCCCGTCACGAGCACGCCGACGGCGAGGATGACCGAGAGGTGGATCGACACGTACGAGCGCATGTCCCACTTCGTCGCGCGCGTTCGCAGGTACATGACCGCGCAGATCCCCCCGGCGACGAAGCCGATGAGCGCGACGATCGCCATCGGCACGTGGACGTAGAAGATCTTCTGCACGAAGCCCTGGTCGGCGTCCAGCGGGGCGTAGAAGAACACCATGGCGAACGCGCCCGTCAGCACGACGGCGGTGGCCAGTGAGAGGGCGCGCAGGCCCTTGCCGTAGACGATTGCTCAGTCCTCCAACAGAAAGTCGAAGACCGCGAAGGCGATCAGCGCGAACAACAGATCATAGATGGCCAGCATGGCCATCCAGTTGCCCGGCAGCGCGCCCGCGCCGCCGTCCTGCAGCAGCGGCGTGGCGCTGCGCGCGGCGGCGAGCACGACCGGCACGAGCAGCGGCAGCGCGAGCAGCGGGACGATGAGGTCGCGCGCGCGCGTCTGGATCGCGAGTCCCGCCACGAGCGTCCCGATCACGGCGATCCCGGCGTTGGCGAGCAGGAGCACGAGCACGAGCGCCGGCAGTGCCTGCGTCAGCGGCGGGCCCAGCAGCAGCAGGGCGAAGGCCGGCAGCGCGAAGACCTCGACGATGCACAGAAAGCAGAACAGCGCCACCGCCTTCGCGACGAGCATCGCCGTGCGGTCGACCGGCGCGAGCAGGAAGCCGTCGAAGCCGCCCTGCTCGTGCTCGGCGACGAACAGGCGGTTGATGCCGAGGATCGCGGCGAACAGCAGCGTCACGACGAGCACGCCGGAGGCGAGGTCGCCGGTCACGCGATCGCGGTCCAGGCCGAAGTGAAAGACGACGTATGTCGCGATGCTGAAGAGCACCATCGCGGGCACCGACTCCCGGGTGCGCCACTCGAGCGTGAGCTCCTTGGCCAGCAGCGTGGCGACCGTCGACCTCATCGGTACAGCTCGCCGATCTGCGCGGGGCCGATCTCAGCGGTGGGCGCGAGGAAGGCGACCCGAGCCGCCTTCAGCCCGAGCGCGAGGTCGGCGCCCTGCAGCCCGCCGGCGGGATCGTGGCTCGTTACGACGCGCGTCGCGCCGCTGTCGGGGCCGATCAGCGGCGCGACCTGCGCCGCCGCCGCGGGGTCGAGGTTCGCCAGCGGCTCGTCGAGCAGCAGCAGGTCGGGTTCGTGCAGGACCGCGCGCGCGATCGCCAGGCGCTGGATCATCCCGCGCGACAGCTCGGCAACGGGGTCGTCGCCGCGGCCGGTCATCCCTACGGCCTCGAGCACGGCGTCGACGCGCGCGGGCGCGACGCGGTGCAGGCGCGCGTAGAAGCGCAGGTTCTCGCGCCCGCTGAGCTCGCGGTACAGCAGCGCTTCGTGGCTGAGGAAGCCGATCCGGCCGCGCACGGCGTAGCCGTCGTCGGGCAGCGGGCGGCCGAGCACGCGGACCTCGCCGGCGTGCGGGCGCAGCAGCGTGGCGAGCATCCGCAGCAGCGTCGTCTTGCCCGCGCCGTTGGGCCCGAAGACGACGAGCGTGCGGCCGGCCTCGAGCTCGAGCGTGACGTCGCGCAGCGCCGCGCGCTCGCCGTAGCGGCGGCCGGCGCCGCGCAGTTGCACCGCTGGGTCTGCGTCGCGCACCGTGGCAACGCTACGCGACCGCGAATTCGCGCATTCGTGGGCGAAATCCGTTTCGGCGCGTGCGTGCGGCGGTACAGCGCGGTTGCCAACGCTCCTAAGGACATGGTGATCACATGACAGATCAGCCTCCGTACGCCCCAGATTGGGAAGGCCGAACCCTGGTCGATCGCTCCGGCGAGAAGATCGGGAAGATCGAGGACCTCTTCCTCGTCGAGGAGACCGGACGGGCCGAATGGGCGCTGGTCAAGATGGGCCGGATCAAGTCCACCATGACGCTGGTGCCGCTGACCGGCGCCAGCGAAGCCGACGATGCGGTGCGCGCCCGAGTCGAGAAGCGCGTGGTCGAGGAGGCACCGCGGCTCGACGACGACGCCGATCCCTCCGAGCAGCAGATCGATGCGCTGTACCGCCACTACGGGATCGATCCGGGCGCGGGCGCAGCCGGCACCGAGCACCGCACCGGCAACAGCAGCGACGCATCTCCAACCGCCGCACGCGAGCACACGGCGGATGAGCACGAGCACAAGCCCGCCAACGGCGCGCGCGGCACCTCGCCGGCACCGCGTTCCGGTGCCCAGCAGGCGGGCGCGGGTTCGGCGCTCAAGCGCACGGCCAAGGAGTTCTCCGACGACAACCTCACCCACTGGGCGGCAGCGCTGACCTACTACGGCGTGCTGTCGATCTTTCCAGCGCTGCTGGCGGCCGTGGCCGTCCTCGGCCTGATCGGCAGCTCGGCGATCCAGCCGATGATCGACAACCTCGGGACGGTCGCCCCTGGACCCGCGCAGGAGATCCTGACGTCGGCGCTCCAGGGACTGCAGAACAGCGGCGGCGGCGGCCTGCTGCTCGTCCTCGCTCTGGCCGGCGCTCTGTGGGCGGCTTCAGGCTACATCGGCGCGTTCATTCGCGCGTCGAACGTCGTCTGGGACGTCGAGGAGGGCCGCCCGATCTGGAAGACGCTGCCCCTCCGACTCGGCCTCACCGTCGTCATGCTCGTCCTGCTCGCGATCACCGCGGTCGCCGTCGTCCTCACCGGCCCTCTCGCCGAGCGCGTCGGCGAGCTCGTCGGCCTCGGCGGGCGCGCCGTCACGGTCTGGGACATCGCGAAGTGGCCGGTCCTCGTGCTGATCGTGTCGTTCATGTTCGCGGTGCTGTACTACGTCTCCCCGAACGTCAAGCAGCCGGGGCTGAAGTCGGTCCTGCCGGGCGGCGCCATCGCCGTGTTCCTGTGGATCGTCGTGTCGGCGGCGTTCGCCTTCTACGTGGCGAACTTCGGCTCCTACAACGAGACCTACGGCGCACTCGGCGGCGTGATCGTCTTCATGGTCTGGCTCTGGCTGACGAACCTGGCGATCCTGCTCGGTGCGGAGTTCAACGCCGAGCGGGCGCGGGGTCGTCACATGGCAGCCGGGCATCCCGCCAGCGAGGAGCCCTACCTGCCCGTCAGATCGCGTTCCTGAGCGCGCGCCGCGGCCGCTTCAGGCCGGGGCGTGCGTGCGCTGCGCGGCGGCGATGAGGTCGAGCACGGCGCGCTCGTCGCCGGCGCGCAGCAGCTCGATCGGGTCGGGCTCGCCGTTGACGATAGACTCGAAGAACGCCTTGAGATCCTGGTAGGTCGGCAGCGTGCCCTTCGCCCAGCCGCGCGCGTCGTTGAGCATGATCGCCAGGCGCGCGTACTCCTCGCCGAAGAGCTCGGAGACCTCGGCCTTCATGCGCTTGGCCAGCGCCGGCGACGCGCCCGCCGTGGAGATCGCGATCGCCAGCGGGCCGGTGCGCACGATCGCCGGCAGGATGAAGTTGCACAGCGGCGGAACGTCGACGATGTTCACGAGCATCGCCCGCCGCTCGGCATCGTCGAAGACGCGGATGTTGATGTCCGTGTCGTCCGTGCAGGCGATGACCATGAAGACGCCCTCGAGGTCCTCCGCGCCGGCGTACTCGCGCTGCTCCCACGCGATCGAGCCCTCGGCGCCGAGCGCGCGCAGCTCGTCGACCGCGTCGGGCGCGATCAGGGTCACCTCGGCGTCGCAGGCGAGCAGGCCCTCGGTCTTCTCGAGGCCGACCTCGCCGCCGCCGACGACGACGCAGCGCCGGCCGGAGAGCTTCAGGCAGGCGATGTAGAAGGGGGTGTCGAGCATCCCCTGGACGCAGGACTGGTCGCAGATGCCCTTGCGCAACTGGCAGACGCAGTCCTTTCCGGCATAGGCCTGTGCTGGCATCCGTCCAAGGGTAATGCGCCGTATGGGCTCGCAGTCCGTCTACCGTCTGCGGAGCGCTGATCAATGGACTCGTACTTCGACGACACCTCGATGCTGCGCCGTGTGCACCGCGAGCTCGCGGTTGCGATCTCCGGCCCGCGCGCGCTGCTCATGCAGGCCGCGCACCCCGTGGCCTTCGAGGGCTTCTTCGCGCACAGCGGCGCGCTCGACGAGCCCTACGAGCGCCTGCGCCGCACCGCGGAGGTGATGAACACGATCGGCTTCGGCGCCCGCGCCGATGCCGATCGCGCCACGCGCCACGTGCGCTCGATGCACAGCAAGGTCCGCGGCGAGCTCAAGGGCCCCGCAGGCCGCTTCCCCGCCGGGACGGCGTTCGCCGCCGACGATCCAGAGCTGCTGCTCTGGGTGCTCGCGACGCTCGTCGACTCCGCGCTCGTCTTCTACGAGAGCTACGTCGCCTCGCTGTCTGAGGCCGAGCGCGACGCGTACTGGCACGACTATCGCGTCATCGGCCGGCTCTTCGGCCTCGAGGACCACGAGATGCCGGCCGGCATCGCCGAGTTCGACGACTACATGCACGACATGATCAGCGGCGACGACCTGTGGGTGACGCCCGCCGCGCGCGAGCTGGCCCTGCAGATCGTCATGCGCCCGCCGGTGCCGCTCACCAGGCGGCCGATTCTCGAGGTCGTGAACTTCGTCACCGTCGGGCTTTTGCCGGCGCAGTTGCGCCGCCAGTACGACCTGTCGTGGGACCCGTTGCGCGCGCTCATGCTGCGCGGCGGCGCGGAGTACGCCAAGCGCGTGCTCGTGCCGCTCGCGCCGCAGCGGTTGCGCTTCGTGTCGCGCGGGCGGGTGTAGGGGCCGCGCGGCAACCGGCGTTCGCCGGAGGCGCAGACGGGGCAGAAGCCGCCGCGTGGTCACCGCCATCCTCTTCGGGCTCGCCGCCTCGAGCGCGCTCGTCATCGGCGCGATCATCGGCGCGCTGTGGGATCCGCCGCGCGAGGTCACCGGCGTGCTGCTGGCCTTCGCGAGCGGCGCGCTCATCTCGGCGCTCGCGTTCGAGCTCTTCGAGGATGCCTACGAGCTCGGCGGAGCGGTGCGCTCGGGTCTTGCGTTGTTGGCGGGCGCCGCGGTATTCGTCGCCGCCGACACATGGCTGGACCGGCGGCTCACCGGCAAGGCCGGTCCCGAGCAGCGCGAGGTCACCGCGACCGCTGCGGCGATCGACGCAAGCGGCGCGCAGCGCACCGTCGGGTTCGCGCTGCTGGCGGCGGTCACGCTCGACGGCGTGCCGGAGAACCTCGCGCTCGGCGTTTCGCTCGTCGAGCACGCCTCGCTGGCGCTGCTCGTCGCGATCTTCTTCTCCAACCTGCCCGAGTCGCTCGTGGGCGCCGTCGCGATGCGCGCCGGCGGCCAGCACATGCGGTCGGTGGTCGGCACGTGGTTCGCCTGCGCGCTGCTCCTCGCGGCGGCGGTCGTCGTCGGGCGCGTACTCGCAGAGCCGATGAGCGACGAGGTCCTCGCGGTGGCGCTGGGCTTCGCCGGCGGCGCGGTGCTCGCCTCGCTCGCCGACACGCTCATGCCCGAGGCCTTCGAGCGCGGACGCCCGTTCAACGCGTTCGCGACGGCGGCCGGCTTCTTCCTGTCGTTCATCCTCGCCGGCTGAGGCTCCGGCGAGCGGCAACGTCGCGGAGCGTCAGCGGCGCCGCACGGTGCGCAGCGTGCGGCCGGCGACGCACGCGAGCGGCACTGCGCCCGTGCGCCAGCCGCGCCGGCCACCCCGGCGCGCTCACCCGTGGTCGCCGCGGCCGTGCAGGCGACGGGCGACCTGAACAGCCCGTACCGCGCCCTGTACCTCCTGCCGGTGCTGTACGGCGCCGCGTTCTTCGCGACTCGCCGCTTCGTGCCGCTGCTGGCCCCGCTCAACCTGCTGGTCGGGCTGGGCCTGCACTGCCGCAAGCACTACCGCCCCGGCGCCTGGTGCTCCAACAACCGCGACGACACCCTGTGCGACTTCGCCATCGCACGCGCCATGCTCGGCAAGGTCACGATCCTCGCCGATACCGCCTTCCGACTGCTGCTCGCCGCCACGGTCGACGCCGCGCCAAACTGGCGATAGCTCAGCCCCGGCGCCGGAGACGCGCGCGACGACGCCGCCATCGCCACCGACAAGCACGCGCTGCTCCCCG
>JAHWJM010000071.1 GCA_019348435.1 Actinomycetota bacterium | reverse complement strand
GCGTCAGGAGGGGCGAACGCCGGTGGCTAGCGACGTTTCTTCGACGACCCCCCTTCGCAGGACTGGACCGGCGCCTGCGCAGCGTCCGCGCTACTCCGGCAGCAGCAGCTCGACGATGGCCAGCAGCCCGCCGGTCTCCAGCGCCACGCGCAGCGTCGCGGCCCGCCCCTCGCTCAGCGACCCCTCCTCGCGGGCGCGGTCGATCCCGGCGCCGAAGGCGGCGACGAGCTCCTCGTTGGTGACGCCCTCGGGCCGCTGACCTCCCAGCAGCTTGCGCAGGAGGGTTTCGCGCGACACGCCCAGATCGCAGGCGGCGCCGTCGAGCGTTGCCAGCGCCACGATCTGCGTACGCTCCACGCCCGCGGGCCGCTCGCGCGGAGCGCACGGATCGGCGACCTCACGCGGCCCGAAGCTGCCCCCGCCGAGCGCCAGGTAGATCGCGACGAGCAGCGCGCCCGCGGCGATCGCGCCCGGCACGGCGACCGCCAGGCGAGCGCCGATACTGCCGTTGGAAGAGGGCGACCCGCGCGCGCCGCCGGACCCGCGCGCGCCGGCGAACGCCGCGCCCGCCGCCAGCAGCGCGAGCAGCGCCGCGATGAGGAACGAGCGGCTGAAGGCCTCCGTCGCCCCGCGGTCGAGCTCCTCGTTGAGCTGCTCGTGCAGCGTCGCCACGACCGGGCGGTGGGCGGCGGAGACCTCCACCTCCGCGAACGCCGCGTCGAGATCGGGCAGCTCCTGGTCGCCCGCCTGCCGGACCTGCGCGTCGAGCTCGCGGGCGAGCTCGATCTTCGCCGACAGCGGCAGCGGCGCGTCGAGCACCCGCGCGAGACCGGCGCGCTCAGCCGGCGGGCGAACGGCTTCGAGGTCGGCGGTGAAGATCGGCGTCAGCAGCAGCAGCCCGACGACGATGCCGGCGTGGCGCGCGGCGACCGTCCACGCCGCCGGGCCGGCGACCGCCGCAGCCGCCGTGCGTTCGTCCCCGGTTCCGGCATCGCCGACGCTCGCTCCGATCAGCGTCGCCAGCGCGAGACCCAGGCCGGTCCCGATCGCCAGCTGCGGCGCCAGCGACCAGAACGCGTGCGCGCCCGGCATCAGGCCAAGCGCCGCCAGGCCGCCCGCCACGAGCAAGGAGCCCGCGATCGCCGGGACGAGCCCGTGCCGCGCGCGCGCCCACTGGCCGGCGATCAGCGCCGCGGCCGGCATCACCGTGACGGTCAGCGCCGCCTCGGCCGGGGAGTGGCGCCAGCCCTCGATGAGCAGGATGACGAGCAGGAACAGGGCGGCCGACAGCGCCGCGGAGGCGAGCGTCAGGGAGATGAGCGGAGCAAGCGCCGGGCGGGAGCCGCCGATCGCCACGTCAGGCCCGGGCGCTGCCTCGGCCTCCCGCGCCGGCGCCGCGAGTCCCCGCGCGCCCAGCATCCCGAGCATCGCGACCGGCGCCTGCAGCGCGAACATCGCCTCCCACGACAGCCATTCGGTGAGAAACCCGCCCACCGCCGGCCCGACGGCGGCGCCGAGCACACCCGCCGCCGCCCACAGCAGGATCGCGCGGTCGCGCCCTCTCGACAGCACGAGCAGCTCCAGCGCAGCCGCCACGACGACCGCCCCGATCAGCCCCTGCGCCGCGCGCGCTCCGATCAGGAAGCCCAGCGAGGGCGCCAGCGCGCAGGCGAGGCTGGCGACGATGAACAGCGGCACCGAGATCATGAACGCGCGGTGGGCCAGACCGCGCGCGATCCGGGCTCCGTACAAAGCGACGAGCGCCAGCGCGAGGTTGAAGGAGATCAGCACCCAGGCGACGGCGTTGACGCTCGAGTCGAAGTGGCGCAGGATCGCCGGCAGCGCCAGCGTGACGACCGACGAGTCGGCCAGGACGAGGCCGACCGTGAGCGCGAGCAGCAGCGGCGCTCCCCGGGACCCGCTCCCGCCGGCGGAATGCGTCGCCGTCATCTAGTTCGGCGCGTCACTGGCCGGTTCGATGTCGAGCCCCTCGAGCAGCATCGGGCGCCCGTTGCGCTCGTAGGAGACGTCGACCGAGTCGTTCTGGCGATACGTGCCAACGCCCCACGCGCCCAGAAACCAGCGCCAGAAGCCGAGCTTGCCCTCCTTCTTCAGCTCGCGCTCGAAGCGCAACGCGCCGTCGCGCAGCTCGTAGTCGACGCCGCACTCCTGTCGCACGCCGTTGACGTACACCTCGAAGGGCGACCGCACGCCCGGCGGCAGTGGGACGATCGATCTCGCGTGCACGAGCGCCATTATGGTCGTCCGACTCGCGCGCGTCGCTTGCCGGGCCGCAGGTTCGCCACCGCGCAGGGCGAATTCCCACCGCATGGCCATGACCGAGGATCTTCCCCTATCGCATCAGACGCTCCGACCGTGCCCGGCGTGTGCGCGTGCGCGTCGACGCGCAGGGTGGCGTCGAGGTCGTCCTGCCGCGGCGCAGCCCCGCCAGCGCCGCGCCGGCCGCGGTCGAAGAGCTGCGCCCCTGGATCGAGCGCCGCCTGCGCCGCCGCGCGCGCCGCGATCGCCGCCCGCGGCTGCACCCTGCCCTACCTCGGGACGCCACTCGAGCTGCGCCCCGAGCCGGGTCGCGCGCGCGTGCACCGCCGCGGCGACGCGCTGCTCGTGCCCGCCGATCCCGAGCGCGCAGCGGCGGCGATCGAGCGCTGGTATCGGCGCGCGGCGGCGAAGGAGATCGCGCCCCGCCTCGAGGCGGCGGCGGCCGCGCTCGGCACGAGCTACACGACGCTGTCGATCCGCGGCCAGCGCACGCGCTGGGGCTCGTGCTCCTCGACCGGGGCGATGAGCTTCAACTGGCGCCTGCTGCTCGCGCCCGCGCCGGTCCTGGACTACGTCGTATGGCACGAGGCGTGCCACCTGCGGGTGATGGATCACTCGCCGCGCTTCTGGGCGCTCGTGCGTTCGCACTGTCCCGACTACGAGGAGCAGCGCCGCTGGCTGCGCCGTTACGGAGCGACGCTGGTGCTGTGATCGGCTGGGGAACCGGTCGCCTCAGGCCGCCGATGGTGGCAGGATGAACGCCAGTGTTTCCTAAGGATGGGAGAGGGCGGACGCTCGGCGCGGTCGCGCTGCTTGCGGCAACGCTGGTCATCGTCGTCGGGCTGCTCCTCAGCGGCGGGAGCGCGTACACCGTAAATGCGGACTTCGTGAGCGCCAGCCAGCTCGTCGACGGCAACGCCGTGAAGGTGAGCGGCAACACCATCGGCTCCGTCGAGGACATCGCCCTGACCGACGACGGCAAGGCGCGGGTCACGATGAAGATCGACGGTGACGGGTTCCAGCCGCTGCGGCGCGGCACGCGCGCGACGATCCGCCAGACGTCGCTGTCGGGCGTCGCCAACCGCTACGTCGACCTGCAGCTCGGCGGGGCCGACGGTGCCGACATCCCCGACGGCGGGACCCTGCGGACGCAGAACACGTCGGCCGCCGTCGACCTCGACCAGATCTTCAACACGTTCGACCCGAAGGCCCGCCGCGGCGTGCAGAAGACGGTCGAGTTCCTGCGCGACTTCCAGGCCGGCAACGAGGAGGAGGCCAACGAGGCGCTGCGCTACCTCAACCCGGCGCTGTCGAGCTCCGCGCGCCTGTTCGCGGCGCTCGATCGCAGCACGCCGGACTTCGAGCGCTTCATCGTCGAGACCGCGCGCCTCGTGACCGACGTCTCGGCGCGCGACGACGTGCTCGCCGATCTCACCCGCGACCTCTCGCGCACGACGAGCGCGCTGACCTCCAACGGCGAGGCGCTCGGCGAGTCGATCGGGCTGCTGCCGAACGTCATGCGCAAGGCGAACACGACGTTCGTCAACCTGCGGTCCGCGCTCGACGACCTCGACCCGCTCGTCGACGACGCCAAGCCCGTCGTGCGCACCAGGCTGATCCCGTTCCTCGACGAGCTGCGTCCGTTCGCGCGCGACGCCCGGCCCGCGGTCCGCGAGCTCTCGCAGACGATCCGCCGCCCCGGCGCCGACAACGACCTCGTCGAGCTCCTGCGCCGCCAGCCCGCGCTGGACCGCATCGCCAACCAGACGGCCGAGCGCAACGGCGCCGAGCGGCCGGGCGCGTTCCCGACGACGATCAAGGCCTTCGAGGGCATCACGAAGCAGGTCGCCTTCCTGCGTCCGTACGCGCCCGAGCTGGTCGGCTGGTTCGACGACTTCTCCTCCAGCGGCGCCTACGACGCGATGGGCAGCTTCTCGCGCGCGGGGCTGCAGTTCAACGGCTTCACGATCGGGCCGGCGCTCAACGCGCTGCCGGTCCCCGCCGAGCTGCGCAACCTCATCCTCAGCGCGGGCGTCCACACCGGCCGCAACAACCGCTGCCCCGGGTCCCTCGAGCGCCGCGCGCCCGACGGCTCCAACCCCTACAAGCCGTCGCCGGACTTCAACTGCGACGAGACGCAGGTGCCGATCGGGCCATGACCGCGCGCCGTTGCTCGACCATCGCGTGTGGCGAGCCCGATCGTCGGTGCTCGCGATGACGGCCCTCCGCCGGATCTCCGCGCGCCCGCTGGCGCTGCTCCTCGCGCTCGCGGCGGGCGCGGTCGTGGGCACCGCATGGCTCGCCGTCACCGCCGGGGCGGCCGACGAGCACCGCCATACGGTCGTGCTCGACAACGCGTTCGGCCTCACCGAGGGCGCCGACCTGCGCTCGTCGGGGGTGACCGTCGGCAAGATCGAGAAGCTCTCCGTGCAGCGCTCGACGGCGCGCGCGCTGGCGCGCATCCTCGTGACGAAGCCGAGCTTCGCGGGCTTCCGCGCGGACGTCTTCTGCGAAGTCAAGCCCCAGTCGCTGATCGGCGAGTACTACCTCGATTGCGATCCTGGGACGGCGGAGGCCCCGGCGCCGGAGACGATCCCGGTGGAGCAGACCGCCGGCACGATCCCGCCGGACGTCGTGCTCGACATCCTGCGCCGCCCCGCGCGCGAGCGCTTCGGCCTGATCCTGGCCGAGCTCGGGATCGGCCTCGCCGCCCGCGGAGAGGACCTCAGCACGACGCTGCGCCGCGCCGTCCCCGCGCTGCGCGAGACCGACAAGGTCCT
The DNA here is from genome assembly GCA_019348435.1 of Actinomycetota bacterium. GTDB lineage: Bacteria > Actinomycetota > Thermoleophilia > Solirubrobacterales > Solirubrobacteraceae > CADCVQ01. The sequence goes on along the minus strand of JAHWJM010000071.1, from coordinate 4,585 downwards.
CGACATCCTCGCCGACAACCGGCAGACGATCACCGAGCTCACGCGCGACGCCGACCGCGCGCTCGTCGGGATCGCGCGCAACCGCCGCGACGTCGGGCGCTTCGTGCGCGAGGCGGGCGACACGACGCAGGCCTCGGCGAGCCGTGCCGGGGCGCTGAAGGCGACGATCAACAAGCTGCCCGGCTTCCTGCGCGAGCTGCGCCCGACGCTCGCCGAGCTCGGCACCACCGCGCGCGTGCAGACCCCCGCGCTGCGCGACCTGCGCCGTGCGGCGCCCGACCTCACCGAGCTCCTCACCCGCCTGGGGCCGTTCGCGGACTCCGCGCGGCCGGCCGTGCGCGGGCTCGGGCGCGCGTCGGACACCGGCATCGGGGCGGTGCGGGAGGCGCGTTCGACCGTCCGCCAGCTGCGCGCGCTCGGCAGCACGAGCACCGAGCCGATGCGCAACCTGCGCTTCGTGCTCGAGGACATCAACGACCGCAGCCGTGCCGTCGAGCCCAACCGGCTCAGCCCCGGTAACGGCGGCGGCTTCACCGGCCTCGAAGCGCTGCTGCAGTACATCTTCGTCCAGTCGCAGGCGATCAACATCTACGACTCCAAGGGCTTCCTGCTCAAGCTCAACATCCTGCTCAACGAGTGCGGGCAGTACACGAACGCGCAGTCGGCGGTCGAGCACCCCGAGCGCACCGCGCACTGCAAGCAGTGGCTCGGCCCCACCCAGCCGGGCGTCACCACGAACGCGGTCGCGCGGACGACGCCGAACAAGCCGCGCCGCGCCGCGCGCGGCGGCGAGGAGCAGCCGGCCCAGCAGCAGGCGCCCGCGCCCGGCGGATCCGGCAGCGCTCCGCCGCCTGCGCCTGCGCCGCCGCCGTCCTCGAAGCTCGACCCGCGCGACCTGCTCGACGACGTGCTTCCGCCCGTCATCTCGGAGAAGCTGCCGCCCGCCCTGCGCCCGAAGAACGGCTCGAGCTCGTCGTCGAGCAGCGACAACGAGCGCCACCTCCTCGACTACCTCCTGGGGCCCTGAGCGTGCGCGGCCGCCGCCCACCATCCGTCGCGTCGAACCCCGTGTTCGTCGGGGCCGTCACGCTGCTCGTCGTCGTCGTCGCGGTGCTGCTGGCCTACCAGGCCAACCAAGGGCTGCCGTTCGTGCCGACCTTCGAGATGAAGGTCGACACGCCGAACGCCGCGCGGCTCGTCGTCGGCAACGAGGTGCGCGAGGGCGGCTTCCGCGTCGGCCAGGTCGCGAAGATCGAGCCCGTGCCGGACCGCGCCCGCGGCGCGCAGCTGACGCTCAAGCTCGACACGTCCGCGACGCCGATCCCGCGCGACTCGACGATCCGGATCCGCCCGCGCTCGGCGCTCGGGCTGAAGTACGTCGAGCTCGTGCGCGGCAGGTCCAGCCAGGCGCTGGCCGAGGGCGCGACGATCGCGACGCGCGGCAACGCCGTCGGCCCCGAGCTCGACGACTTCTTCTCGATCTTCGACGAGCGCACGCGCGAGAACATCGACCGCAACCTCGACTACTTCGCCAGCGGGCTGGCCGGCCGCGGCAAGGCGATCAACCGCACGCTCGGCGCCACGCCGCAGCTGCTCGGCGACCTGCCGCCGGTGATGCGCACGCTCGCCGCCCCCGATACCCGCCTGGTGCGACTGCTCGACGAGACCGCCGACATCACGCGCGTCCTCGCGCCGCTGTCGGACACGCTCGCGCGCGGATTCACCGGCATGGCCGACACGTTCGAGGCGCTGTCGCGCGACCCGCAGGCGCTGCGCGAGACGATCGCGCGCTCGCCGGGCACGCTGGAGGAGGGCATCCGCTCGCTGCCCGCGACCCGTCCTTTCTTGACGCGGCTGGCGGGCATCTCCGACGAGGTTCGCGCCACAGCGGGCGAGCTGCGCGCGAGCCTGCCGGCAGTGAACCGGGCGCTCGCGGCCGGCACGCCGGTGCTCAGGCGCACCCCCGAGTTCACCGAGGACCTCGAGGGCACCCTGCGCGCGCTGCGATCCCTTGCCCGGTCGCCGACGACCGACATCACGCTCGCCGGCCTGACCGACACGATGCGCACGCTGAACCCGACGCTGCGCTGGGCCGGCCCGCACGTCACCGTCTGCAACTACTTCACGTACATGTGGACGTTCCTCGCCGACCACATCTCCGACGAGGACGCGACCGGCACCGTGCAGCGCGTGCAGGTCAAGACCGCGCCGATCGAGCAGGAGAACTCGCTCATGTCCTTCGGCGCGACGCAGCCGGCCAACGCCGACCACGTCGATCCCGTCCAGCACGCGCTGTTCGGCGACGCGGTGCAGCTGCACGACCAGCTCCCACCCGCGGCGGTCGACGCGCAGGGCAACGCCGACTGCGAGGCCGGCCAGCGCGGCTACCTCGAGCGCCTGGCCACCGGCTGGCCCGAGAAGTTCAAGATCGTCGTCGATCCGCGCACGCCGGGCTCGCAGGGGCCGACGTTCAAGGGCCGCGCGCGAATTCCCGCCGGGCAGACCTTCTCCAGCGAGCCCAACGGCATCGCGCCGCAGGTGAACCCGTGAGACGCGATCGCGGGCCCAGCGCCTTCGCCGTCGGGATCGGCGTGATCGTCTTCGCGATCGTCGTGACGTTCCTCGGCTTCACGAAGGACATCCCGTTCATCAACAACCCGTACGAGATCAAGGCCGCCTTCCGCGAGACGAGCGGGATCAACGCCGGCTCCCCCGTACGGATCGCCGGCGTCGAGGTCGGCGAGGTGACGAACGTCGAGCAGACCCGCCCCGGCGCGTCGTCGGCCACGCTGACGCTCGCGATCGGCGACAACGGGCGGCCGATCTACGACGATGCCACCGCGAAGATCCGGCCGCGGATCTTCCTCGAGGGCAACTACTTCGTCGACCTGCGCCCCGGGTCGCCGAGCGCGCCCGTCCTGGAGAAGGGCGAGACCATCCCGGTGCAGAACACCGCGGCGCCGGTGCAGTTCGGCCAGTTCCTCGAGATGCTCCAGAGCGACACCCGCGCGGACCTGCGCCAGACGTTCATCGAGATCGGCCGCGCTCAGGACGCCGGCGGCGCGCGCGCGTTCAGCGACTCGCTGCGCTATCAGCCGGGCGCCTACAAGTTCACGGCGATCGTCGCCGAGGCGCTGCTCGGCAAGCGACCGGGCGACCTCAGCCAGCTCGTGCGCGCCGGCGGCGCGACGGCAGAGGCGATCAACGAGCCGGGACGCCTGCGCAGCCTGATCGCCGACTTCAGCACGACGGCCGGCGCCCTCGCCGCGCGTGAGGACGCGCTCGCCACCGCCGTCGGTGAGCTGCCCCGCACGCTGCGCGCGGCGACGCCGGCCTTCGACGCGCTCAACGGCGCCTTCCCCGACGTGCAGCGCTTCGCGCGCGACGCGCGACCGGGCGTCCGCTCGCTCGGCCCGACGGTCGACGCGACGCTGCCCCTCATCCGGCAGCTGCGCGGCCTCGTGCAGGAATCGGAGCTCGGCACGCTCGCCCGCAATCTGCGCAGCGCGACGCCGCCGCTGGCGCAGGTCGCGAAGAGCGGCGTGTCGGTGCTCGGCCGGCTGCGCGAGCTGGGGAGCTGCGCGACGAACGTCCTCGTCCCGTTCGGCGACTCCAAGCTCGAGGACGAGGCGTTCCCGACGCAGGGCCCCGTCTACCAGGACCTGGCGAAGTTCCTGCCGAATCTCGCCGGCGAGAGCCGCTCGTTCGATGCCAACAGCCCGTACTTCAAGGTGCACGGCGCGGGCGGCGCCGAGACGCTGAACATCGGCAACGGGCTGTTCGGGACCGTCGCCGAGCCGATCGTGGGCGTCAACCCGCCGCCGATCCGCGAGCGCCCGCCCCTGGAGCCCGACATTCCGTGCGAGACGCAGGAGCCGCCGGATCTGCGCTCGATTCCGCAGGGCCCGCCGCCGAGCGTGAACACCGACAACGCGGCGTCGCGGACGCGCGAGTCCAAGGCGCAGGCGGCGGCCGTCGCGGTGCTGCGCCGCGAGCTCAAGGCGAAGGGCAGCGACATCAAGGTGCTCGACCGCGCGATCACGCTCGGCGAGATCCGCAAGATCGCCTCGCGCAACGGCCTCACCGGGCAGCTGGACCGCGCGCTGAAACGGCAGGGCGCGAAGTGAAGCGGACGATCCGCCAGAACCTCTGGCCGTTCAGCGCGATCCTCGTGCTCATCGCGATCGCGGTCGTCGTCGGCGGCTACATCCTCGACAACCAGCGCTTCCGCTTCCCGCTCGCGGAGGAGACGCCGATGCGCATCCACGTCGAGCTCGACACGGCACAGGCCGTAACCCCGGGGCAGGGCCAGACGGTGCAGGTCGCCGGGGTGGAGATCGGCGACATCGGCGACGTCGAGCTCGAGGACGGGCGCACGAAGCCCGCGCAGGTGAGCATCGTCGAGCGGGTCCCCGGCGGGACGCTCGTGGAGATCGTGATCACGGAGGGGCGCAACCGGCAGGTCCGGCGCATGTTCGAGGCGGTGGGGCACCCGGTGAAGAGGCTGGTGCGGCGGGCGATCGGTCCCCTCGAGCTGGGTCGCTTGAAGCCGGGCACCTATCGCAAGCTGAGCCCGGTCGAGGTG
>JAHWJM010000070.1 GCA_019348435.1 Actinomycetota bacterium | reverse complement strand
AAGGCCAGCCCCGCGACGTCGTCGTGCCAGACGGCCTCCGCGTCCGGCCCGCGGTGCGCCATCGTGGTCGCCATCGCGCGAAGCGCCCCGGCATCGGGGGGGGCGCCTCCGACCGTCCCGGCGATGCCGCACACGCGCGAGAGCATAGCCCGCTGTCGCGACCCGTCCCGGCTCTACAGTGGCGAGGCGTGCAACCGCCTCTCGACGCTCCTGCGCCCCAGGAATCCCTCATGCGCCGGTTCTTCGGAGACGGCGCGATCTACGCGGTGACAGGGGTTGTCGGCCATGGCATCGCGTTCCTGCTGTTCCCCTTCTTCGCGCATGTCTTCGAGCCGCGGGACTTCGGTCTCATCGACATGCTCGCGCTCGTCACGGTGCTCGTGAACCTCACGATCGCGCTCGAGATCAGCCAGGGGCTGGGACGCCATTTCGCGGACGCCACGACGCTCGACGAGAGGCGGGGGTACGCATCTACCGCGCTCATCTTCAGCGTCGCGGCCTACAGCGGCGTGCTCGTCGTGGCCCTGATCTTCGCGCCGCAGCTCACCGACCTGATCTTCGGCGGGGGCGTCGACCCGAACATCCTGCGCGTGTCGATGTGTGCGATGTGGACGAGCGGAATCCTCTACCTCGGACAGGATCTGCTGCGATGGCAGCTGCGACCGCGCGCGTATGCCGCCGTGGCGCTGACGACCGCGGGCGTGACGTCGATCAGCGCCGGTGTGCTCATCCTCGGCTTCGGCGTCGGCGTGACCGGCGCGTTCGTCGCGCAGCTGCTCGGCGGCCTGACCGCCGGGACGCTCGCCTACTGGCTCGGCCGGGACATGTTCCGCCCAATCTTCGACCGCGCGAAGCTCCGCGAGATGCTGGCGTTCTCGCTTCCCCTCGTGCCCGCGAGCATCGGCGTATTCCTCAACGGCTACGCCGATCGCCTCGCGATCCAGTCGCAGATGACGCTTGCCGACGTCGGGATCTACGGGGCGGCCTACCGGATGGCGGTCATCGTCGGGCTCGTGCTGCTGGGCTTCCAGGCGGCGCTCATGCCGCTCGTCCTCGCGCGCCACGCCGAGCCCAGCACGCCGCCCGAGCTCGAGCGGATCTTCCGCCTGTTCTGCGCGCTGGCGCTCGCCGTCCTGCTGCTCGTCTCGATCGCCGCCGACGCGATCCTCCGGGTGCTGACGCCGCCGGCCTACTACGCGGCCGCCGACGTCGCTCCGTTCGTGGTGGCGGCGGCGTTCTTCGCCGGGATGTACATCTTCGCCCCCGGCCTGAACATCGTGAAGCGAACCGTGCCGTTCGCGGTCATCACCGCGTCCGCGGGGCTTGCCAACCTCATGCTGGCCTTCGCGCTCGTCGGGCCACTGGGCATCGCCGGCGCCGCGCTCGCGTTCCTGCTCACGTCCGCCGCCGGGTTCGCGACGCTCATGGTCACGAGCCAGAGGGTCTATCCGGTGCCGCACGACTGGCCGCGGCTCATCACGTCCGCCACCGGCATCGGCGTGCTCGTGGCGATCGCACGCACGCTGCCCGAGCAGCCGGCGCTCGCCGTCCCGGCAAACCTCGCGATCGCCGCCGCCGGGCTCGCCGCCATCGTGCGCTGGCTCGTCGCCCCCGACGAGCGGGCACACCTGATGACGCTGCTGGCGCGGCTGCGCCGGTTGCGACCGGCAGTGCCACGTACGCCCTGAGGGCTACGCTCAACCGGATGGCATGGACATCGCACGGAACCGGTCGCTTCCGGCCGGAGGAGCTCGGGTCGCTCGGTGACCGCTGTGTGCTGGAGGAGGGCGTGCTCGTGTTCAACCCGTCGACGATTCACCTCTCCGATCACGTCTACGTCGGGCACCGCACGATGCTCAAGGGCGACACGCGCGGTGAGCTGCGGATCGGGCAGGGCAGCTGGATCGGCCAGGACTGCTTCCTTCACAGCGCGGGCGGGATATCGATCGGCGAGCGCGTCGGCATCGGCCCGCGAGTGATGATCCTCACCTCCACGCACGCGGAGACGCCGGCGTCCGCGGCGATCCTCGACGCGCCGCTCGAGTTCGCGCCAGTCGAGGTCGCCGCCGGCTCGGATATAGGGATAGGCGCGATCCTCCTACCGGGCGCGCGCGTGGGCGCCGGCGCCCAGATCGGCGCCGGCGCGGTCGTGACGGGCACCATCCCGGACGGCATGATCGCCGCAGGCGTGCCGGCCCGCGTCCTGCGCGCCCGCGGGGAGGGCTGATGCTGCGCCTCGCAGAGCCACGCTTCGGGCCCGAAGCCCTCGAGGCGATCGGCCAGGTGCTCGCCTCCGGCCATCTCACGCAGGGGCCCGTCGTCGCCGAGTTCGAAGCGGCGGTGGCGGCCTTCTGCGGTGTGCGCCACGGCGTCGCCACGACTTCGGCGACGACCGCGCTCGAGCTCGTGCTGGCCGCGCTCGACATCGGGCCCGGCGACGAGGTGATCGCAGCCGACTTCACGTACCCGGCCACGGGAAACGCGGTGCTGCAGCGGGGCGCCGCGCTGCGCCTGGCCGATGCCGATGCGAGCACGTACTGCGTCGCCCCCGATGCGATCGAGGCGCTGCTCTCGCCGAGAACGAAAGCGGTGCTGGCCGTCGACGTGTTCGGGCTGCCGGCGGACTACGCGGCGATCGAGCCGCTGCTCGAGCACCACGGCGTCCCGCTCGTCTGCGACGCAGCCTGCTCGCTGGGAGGCGCGCTGGACCAGCGGCGCTGCGGATCCTTCGGACGGGCGGGCTGCTTCAGCTTCCACCCACGCAAGTCGCTGACGACCGGCGAGGGCGGGATGGTGGTGACCGACGACGACGCGCTCGCCGAGCGCATGCGCGAGCTGCGCAACCACGGCACGCGGCGCGAGGGCTGGCGCTCGACCTTCGTCGAACCCGGCTTCAACTACCGCATGAGCGACCTCAACGCCGCGCTCGGCCTCGTGCAGGTGCCCGCGCACGAGAGCACCGTGCGCACCCGCAATGCGCTCGCCGCGCGCCTGTCCGCGCAGCTCGAGCGCGTCGACGGGATCCGCCCGCAACACGTGCCCGTGGCTGCGCTACATCCCTACCAGGCCTACGTCGTGACCTGCGACCCCGCTCTAGAGCGCGACGCGTTGATCGCGGCGCTGCGCGAGCAGGGCGTCGAATCGACGCTGGGCACGTATGCGATGCACGCCGAGCCGGCGTTCGCGCGCGCGTGCGGGACCGCTCCCGGCGATCTCCCCGTCAGCGATGCGCTTGCGCGCAGCACGCTTGCGCTGCCGTTGCACCAGGGCCTGACCGAGGCGGACATCGATACCGTCGCCCGCGCCCTCGACGCTGCCGTCAGGCAGCTGCCGGCGCGCTGAGGTACCAGCCGACGGTGCGCCGCAGGCCCTCGTCGAGGCCGACGGCGGCTTCGAAGCCCACGGCCGCGCGCGCGCGGCTCGCGTCCGCGAGCAGCTGCCGTATGTCCCCTGGCCGCGGGGGCCCGTGCTCGACGGGGTGGTCAGGCGCGTCGAGTGCGTGCAACAGCGCCCGCACCATCTCGTTGACCGAGGCCTCCTTGCCGGTCCCGAGGTTGTACGTCTCGCCGCTCAGCCCGGCGACGGCCAGCGCGAGCGTCCCCCGGATCGTGTCGGCGACGTACATCATGTCGCGCGTCTGCTCGCCGTCGCCGTTGACGATCACGGGCTCGCCCGCCAGGACGCGGCGGACGACAACCGGGATCAGCCCGGCGTACGCCGTGTCGTTCTGGCGCTCGCCGTAGGTGTTGAAGGGGCGCACGACGAGCACGTCCAGGCCGAACGTCGCGCCGTAGCTCAGCGCGACGAGATCGGTCGCGGCCTTCGCGGCGGCGTAGGGCGTATGGGCGCCGAGCGGGTGGTCCTCGCTCATCGGAACGCTGCGCGCGGTCCCGTAGACCTCGGACGAGGAGAACTGCACGAGGCGATCGAAGCCGCCGCCGCGCTGCAGCTCGCACACGGCCGTCGTCATCGCGACGTTGCGGTCGGCGTTCTCGCGCGGATGCTCGAGCGAGTGCGGCAGCGGGATGACCGCCAGGTTGAAGCAGAGATCCAGCCGCCGGCCGCCGCAGGCCCGCTCGAGGCTGCGGGCGTCGGCGCAGTCGGCGCACACGAACTCGATGCGCTCGCGCACGGCCGCGAGGTTCGCCTCGCGGCCGAGGCTCAGGTCGTCGACGACGATCACCCGTTCGGCGCCGGCATCGAGCAGCCCCTCGACGAGATGACTGCCGATGAAGCCGGCGCCGCCGGTCACGACCGCGCTGGCCCCGCTCAGCTCAGGCGATCTTTCAGGCGACGGGCTCATCGACCGCTGCACGGTAGCTGGGCACGACCGCCTCGTGGAGTTCGCCGGAGCGCAGGATCGCGCGCGCCGTCGACAGCGCCGCGAGCCCGTCGCGACCGTCGACCGGCGCCTCGCCCCCGCTGCGCACGGCGCCGAGGAACGCCTCCCACTGCACGCGCAGCGGCTCGCGGCGGTCCAGCGCGTAGCGGATCATGTCGCCCTCCCCGCCGCCGCGAACGGCCGCCAGCGCATCCCATTCGGTTGCGCGGTTGGGATGCTCGTAGAACTCGAGCGTCTGCACGAGGTAGTCGACGACCAGCATCCCGCGCTCCCCGAGCACGCTGAGTTGGCGAACCTTCGTCGGGGTCATCCAGTTCGTCTCCAGCAGCCCCGTCGTCTCGTCGTCGAAGCGCAGCGTGGCGCACAGCAGGTCCTCGCAGCCCGTCCCCAGCGGTCCTGCCGTCTCGGCGTAGACGCGCTGGACCTCCTGGCCGCTGGCGAACCGCATCACGTCGATGTCGTGCGTGGCGAGATCGAGCGCCACCCCGCGCACTCCACCGCGATTGGGAAACGGGCTCAGGCGGCGGGCGTGCATCTGATGCACGCGCCCGATCAATCCCTCCTCGATGCGGTCGCGCAGCGCGACGACGGCGGGGTTGAAGCGCTCGACGTGTCCGACCGCGAGCAGCCGCCCGCGCGCCTCGGCGTCGCGCACGAGCGCGAGCGCCTGCTCCTCGGTCGCGGCCGTCGGCTTCTCGACGAGCACGTGCAGGCCGGCCGCGAGCGCCTCATGTCCGGCTGCCGCGAGCGATCCGACCGGAACCGCCAGGCATGCGAAGTCCGCCTTGTGGGCGTCGAGGGCCTCGGCGAGCGAACCGTGCGCGCGCAGCTCTGCGGCGCTCGCGATCGCGAGCGTGCGGCGCTCGGAATCGGGATCGACGACCGCGACGATCCGCACGCCGGGCATGCCGCGCAAGACGCGCAGGTGGTTGGTCCCCATGACGCCGAGACCGGCGACGATGCCGCGCAGCGGAGGTGCTTGAACGCTCATCGCTGCGCCGAGCCTACGTGATCTGCAAGCGGCGCCACGCCCGCCGCGGTGGCGATGTAGTGACCGGCAGCCGCGCGCGCCGCGTGAGCGTAGACCTGCTCGACGGCGGCCGCCACGCGCCGGGCGTCGTGCACGCGCTCGACGTAGTCACGGCCCTCGCGGCCGAGCTCGGCCCGCCGCTGCGCATCTGCGCACAGCGCCCGCAGCTCGCGCTCGAGGGTGTCGGCCGTGACGGCCACGAGCGGCGCCTCGCGCATCGGCCCCGCGAGCAGGTCGCGGCGAAACTGCACGAGCACGGGCTTGCCGAGCGCCATCGCCTCCAGCGCGAAGACGCCCGGCGTGTCGGAGTGAAGCTGGTCGACGATCACGTCGGCGCGCGCGATCTCGGCCAGAACCTGCGTGCGCGGGACGCCGCTGAGCATGCGCGCCCGCAGCACGCCCTCCGCACCCAGCCGCTCGAGCAGCGGCAGGATCGCGGCCGTCCCCTTCGTGCGCGCGTCCGAAGGCGCGTGGAACACGACCGGCCCGCCGCCCGACAGCGGCGGTGGGGGCGGGCCGGGCTCGGGCGGCGCAAGCGGCGTCGCCACGAGGTAGATCCGCGCGAACCACGGGGCGGCGTACTGCGCGAGCTCGAGGTCGGAGACGAGCGCGGCGCGGCACAGCCGCGAGGCGAGCCGCAGCCGCATCAGCACGATCCGGTCGCTGCGCTCGTGCGCCTGCAGGCCGAGCGCGGCCGCGCGCGGCGAGCCCAGCCGCTGTGCCATCCGCAAGGTGCGAACGTCGTCACCCCAGTAGTGCATGAGCTGCAGCGGCCTCCCGGCGACGTGCGCCCAAGCGGCGTCGGCGTGCTCGAGCAGGCTGGTGCCGAACTGCCAGTGCAGCACGTCGTGGCGCAGCGGCGCGAGCGCGCCCTCGCGAAAGCGCGCCGCATACCCCGCGGCAACGCGGTCGTGGGGCAGGACGAACGGGTGCGGGCGGATGACGACGAGCTCGGCGTCGTGGCCGAGAGCGCGCAGGCCGTCGCGCAGCGCCGAGGCGACTCCGGCCGGGTTCTCCGGTCCCAGCAGGATCCTCATCCGCTCGCAGATTAGCTCGGCGCCCGCCCGCCGGACTCGCGGCGCAGCGGTGAGTAAGCTGCCCGCCCTCGTGCCCAGATCGGCGCTCATCACCGGCATCACAGGCCAGGACGGCTCCTATCTCGCCGAGCTGCTGCTCGAGCCCTGGCTGAGCGGGCGCATCGGGCTGGTCAACGCCTTCGGCAACGGCGTGGCCGACGACAAGGAGGCCCACAGCCACGTCGAGGACTTCGTGCGCTTCTACCTCGGCGAGGAGCCGATGGTGCGTTCCGTGCCGACGCTGTCGCTGAGCACGCCGCAGGAGTGCGAAGAGGCGATCGCGCGCCTGCGCGAGCTCGTCGTCAAGCCGCGCTACGGACAGGGCGGCGCCGGCGTCGTGATCGGGGCGCACGCCGACAGCGCCGACCTCGAGCGCCTCGGCGATGAGCTGCGCGAGCACCCGGAGGACTTCATCGCCCAGCCGATCATCACGCTCTCCTCGCATCCGACGGTGATCGACGGCGAGTTGCAGCCCCGGCACGTCGACCTGCGCCCGTTCGCGTTCTGCGGCGAGGGCGAGGCGGTCGCGCTGATCCCCGGCGGCCTGACCCGGGTCGCGCTCGAGGCCGGGACGCTCGTCGTCAACTCGTCGCAGAAGGGCGGCGGCAAGGACACCTGGGTGTTCGACGCGTGACCTCCGGGGAGCCGCGCATAACGACGAGTGGCGGCGGCGTCACTGCGCGTTGCGCGGACCGGTGAGCCCGCGCTCGATGTAGATGAGGTCCTGGTTGTCGGCCAGCGCTGCGGTTCCCACGGCCGCCGTCACCGCGATGATCGCCACGGCGAGCGTCGCGGGACGAACTGCCCGTAAGGCGAGCCCGCGCGATCGTGGCTGTGGCGCGGGCAGCGAGAGGTCCGCGAGCGGAGCGCCGCGTGCCCCCGATCGCCGGACTGCGGCCTCGATCAGCGGAACGACCGCGCAGACGAGCGTGAGGCTTGCGAGGATCGCGACCTTGATGCCGTACTCGGTGGGTTGGACGAACACCAGCGCCGCGGCCACGAGCGCCGTCAGGACGCCGTAGATGATCCGCCCGCGAGGTGTCTTCGCGGCGGTCGCGGGATCGGACATCATGAAGAACACGAAGACGAACAGCTCCGGGGACGTGCAGATCTTCACCCAGTAGTCAAAGCCGCTGATCGGCGTCTCGCTCCAGATGGCGACGAAGCTCTTGCCGCCGAGTGCGAAGAGCGCGATCAGCACGCAGAACGGCACGAGGAACGCGAGCGCCATCCCGAGCATCCGCACGGCCCTGAGGATCCACACAGCGCCGACGACGATCACCAGCAGCGCGGCGAGGACGGGCGCGTCGAGCGGTCCCCACCACAGGTACTGGGGGAAGACGTGGACCGGGCCGATGATGAGGAGCGCCCAGACGATCCCGACGTTGGAGGGGTTGAAGCGATGACGTCCGCCGGGGCGCACGAGGTACTTCACGAGCAGCGAGACGAGCGCGGCGCCGATGAACCACTCGATGCCGTTGAGGCTCCACCAGTCGCCGTGGTCGGTGCCGTTGGTGCGCAGGATGAACGCGATGCTGTTGCCGGTCAGCAGCGCGCTCGCCGGCCACGCGAGGATGCCCTGACGCTTGAGGGTGACGGCCATGTCGACCAGGGCACAGGTGGCGATCGTGATGAGGATCTGGGCGATCGAGACCTTGAAGTCCAGAACCGTCTGCCCGAGCACCTGCAGCGTGACGATGATCGCCGAGAGCTTGAGCCGCGGATCGTGGCGGTTGGGCAGCACGATGGGGATCGTGCGGTTGCCGATCGCGAGTCGCGGGCCAGGCGGCGCCGGAGGCGCGGCGGGCCCCGGCGTCGGGAACGGCGGCAACGCGGTGTCGGGCGGGGTCGTGGCGCTGGCGAGGACCGGGCCGCGGTTTGGTCGTGGCGGCGCCATCAGGAGACGCTTTCGGCGAGCGGCGGACGGTGATCCAGCGTAGCGGCGGCATATGCGCTCGTGATGAGCGGACACCAGATGACGACGGAGCGGTACCGGCGCGGATCGACGCCCGCGGGCACGAGGAAGTTCATCGATCCGGTCGTGACGTCGAGCGGTGCCACGAACCTCGCCGGCGCGCTGAGGTACTGCCGGGTGGTACGCGGCTTGCGCAGCGGGTGGAAGCGGATCTCGAGGTCGATGTTCGGGGTCACGTAGAAGTCGCGCAGTCGCAGCGCGTGCCTGCCGTTCGCAAGCCGGTAGATCGTCACCCGTCCCCGCCCAACCTGGTCGATCCGGTAGAAGCCACCGGTGGCAACTGTGCGGGTGCCGGGCGCGGACCCGCAGGTACCGGTCGAGGTCGCGACTCACCCGGTTGCCGAACGGGCAGGCACGCGGCCGGCGGCCCTTGCCGACGACGACGGCGACACCGAGGTCTGACCCGGCTCACGGCCCGTCTCTGCCCTCCACTCATCTCTCGGCCGAGTGGGTGCTCATCTCTCGGCCGGGTGGGTGCACGGCGGCAAGCGTTCACCGGCCGGCGCCGGCGAAGGGTCTGGACCGTTCAACGGACCCCCTCAGCGGGTGATGACGATGGGCATGTCGGCGGTGCCACCCCCGACAGCACGGGCTTCGACGGGCACCGGCTGGCCGGCGGCGTCGAGCAGCCGCCCGCGGACCACCGACCGCTTGGCGTGCTGGCGGCGCAGGTTCCGCTTCGGCCGCAGCGGCGCGATCCGGCCGCCGACGACCTGGGTCTTGCTCCCTGGCCGCAGGTGGACTTCGAGAAGTACGGCGACGTCGAGCGCGTCGAGCGCTCGCGCATCGGCAGGCTCGGCGCGGCGAACCTGGCCCGCAACTGGGTGCGCATCCCGCACGTCACCCACCACGAGGACGCCGACATCACCGAGCTCGAGGCCTTTCGCAAGCAGCTCAACACCGAGCAGTCCGACGTCAAGGTGACGATGGTCTCGCTGCTGCTCATCGGTCCTCCTCGCCCGTCGGGAGGGCGACGTCGTAGCCCGCCGTCGTGATGGCGTCGACCACTGCGCCGACCGACGTCCGCGCCGGGTCGACCACGATCCGCACCTGGCCGGCGCCATGGTCAGCAGTCGCGCTCCGGACGCCGTCGAGGCGACCGAGCACCTTCTCGACCCGGCGCTCGCACCCGCCGCAGGTCATACCTCCCACGTGGAGCACCAGTTGCTCGGTCACGACGCCTCCGTTCTGCTCTTCCGTCGTTGTGTGACGGTAGAGGTTCCAGCTAGCTGGAAGGCAACCCGGGCCTCTCGGTCGCTAGCCTTCCAGC
>JAHWJM010000006.1 GCA_019348435.1 Actinomycetota bacterium | reverse complement strand
GCGCTCCAGGTGGTGGACGTGCGGGAGCCGTACGAGCACCGCATCGCGCGCCTCGAGGGCGCGCGGCTGGTGCCCCTGCGCGCCCTCCCCGAGTCGTTAGGCACCCTCGACCCCGCGCGGGAGACCGCGGTGCTCTGCCACCACGGCGTGCGGAGCGCCGCGGCTGCCGCGCTGCTGCGCCGGCACGGCTTAGAGACCGTGCGCAACGACGAGGGCGGGATCGACGCTTGGAGCCGCGACGTCGACCCCGGGGTGACGCTCCGCGAAGCACTTGAGCACCGAGGGCAGCACATACGCGCCCGGCGTCGTGGACGCGGCGATGCTCACCGACCCGGCGTGGCCGCCGCGCAGCGCGCGCAGCTCCTCCTCCATCGCCTCGAAGGTGTCAAGCACCCGTGCGGCGTGGGTCGCCACGATCCGCCCGGCATCGGTGAGCCGGCTCGTGCGCCCATCGCGCTCGACGAGCTTCACGCCGACCGCCGCCTCGAGCGTCTTGAGGTGCTTGCTGGCCGACGGCTGCCCCATGCGACACACGTCGGCCGCCGCCGACACCGACCCGCGACGACCCACCTCGACGAGGAGCCGCAAGCGCGCCGGCTCGAGCGCATCAACTATGCCCCTCGGGAAGGTGTCGCTCATCGCTGATTCGCGCTGAGCATAACTGCTCGTTCGGGAGAGCCAGCGAGCGCGACGCATGTGGAAGGCGCTGCGACGCTCTGGTCGCGGCCGGCGCCGGCGCGTGCCGCGCAACGCCAGAGGATCGGTCGCCGATCGCGCACGGGTAGCCTCAGCGGCGCATGAGCTTCTACGTCACGACGCCGATCTACTACGTCAACGCGGCCCCGCATCTGGGTCATGCGTACTCGACGATCGCCGCCGACGTGATGGCGCGCCACATGCGCCAGCGCGGCGAGGACGTCTTCTTTCTCACCGGCACGGACGAGCACGGCGAGCCCGTCGCGCTGGCGGCGGAGCGCGAGGGGCTCACGCCGCAGGAGCTCGTCGATCGCAACGCGCCGCGCTTCGTCGACCTCATGCCGCGGCTGAACGTCTCCAACGACTTCTTCATCCGGACGAGCGACGCCGAGCACATGGCCAAGGTGCAGGAGATCCTCGGGCGCATCCGCGACAACGGCCACGTCTACGAGGGCATCTACGAGGGCTGGTACTGCCCGCGCTGCGCGGACTTCAAGACCGATGCCGAGGCCGGCGACGACAACCTCTGCCCGATTCACAAGACGCCGCTGACGCGCGAGAAGGAGGACAACTACTTCTTTCGCCTCTCGGCCTTCCAGGACGACCTGCTCAGGCTGCTTGACGAGCAGCCGGAGTTCGTCATGCCGCGCCACCGCTACAACGAGGCGCGCTCGTTCATCGAGTCCGGCCTGCAGGACGTGTCGCTGAGCCGCTCCACGTTCACGTGGGGCGTCCCTGTCCCGTGGGATGAGAAGCACGTGTTCTACGTCTGGTTCGACGCGCTGCTGAACTACTACACGGCGCTCTCCTACGCGCGCGAGGGCGAGGACCTCACCGAGCGCTTCTGGCCCGCGCAGTTTCATCTCATCGGCAAGGACATCCTGAAGTTCCACGCCGTGTTCTGGCCGGCGATGCTGCTGGCCGCCGGGCTGCCGCTGCCCGAGCACGTCTTCGTGCACGGCTTCCTGCTCATCGGCAAGGACAAGATGGGCAAGTCGGCGGGCAACGCGATCGACCCGTTCGCGATCATGGACGAGTACGGCACCGACGCGCTGCGCTTCTACCTCATGCGCGAGGTGTCCTTCGGCCACGACGGCTCGGTCTCGCTGGAGGGCTTTCGCGCGCGCTACGAGACGGAGCTCGCCAACGACCTGGGCAACCTCGCCTCCCGCACGATCGCGATGGTGCACCGCTACCGCGACGGCGTCGTGCCCGACGCCCAGCTCGATCCTGATCTCGCGGCCGAGATCGACGGCCTCGAGGGCGAGGTGCGCGCGCTGCTGGACCGCGCCGACCTGACCGGCGCCGCGGACGCGATCTGGCTGCGCGTGCGGCGGCTGAACCGCTACGTCGAGGAGCGCGCGCCGTGGCAGCTGGCCAAGGACGAGGCCCGCGCCGGCGACCTCGACAGCGTGCTCGCCTCGCTCGCCGAGGCGCTGCGCGTCGTGGCGGTCCTCCTGTACCCGTGGATCCCGGAGAGCTCGGCCAAGCTGCTGCAGGCGCTCGGCGCGCCCCAGCTCGAGCTCGCGAGCGCGCGCGTGCAGGCCGGCCGGCTGGGTGCGATCGCAAAGCTCGACCAGCTCTTCCCGAAGCACTAGCCGGCCGCGTGATCGACAGCCACACCCACCTGCACGTCTGCAAGCCCGACGACAGCGAGCTCGTGGCGGCGGCCGTCGACGCGGGCGTCGAGCGAATGCTCACCGTCGGCACGAACGGTGCGACGTGCCGCGCGGCGCTGCTGGCCGCCGAGCGCTTCCCGCAGGTCTTCGCCGCCGTCGGGCGCCACCCCAACGAGGCGACGGGCTTCGACGACGCCGACCTCGCCGAGCTGAGCGCGCTGGCCGAGCATCCGCGCTGCGTGGCGATCGGCGAGAGCGGCCTTGACTTCTACCGCGACTACGCGCCGCGCGCCGACCAGGAGCGCGCGTTCGCGGCCCACATCGAGCTGGCCCGAAGCAGCGACAAGCCGCTCGTCATCCACACCCGCGCCGCCGATGACGCGACGATTGACACGTTGCGCACGCAGGCCGCCGGCCTCGACGTGATCCTGCACTGCTTCTCGATGGCGCAGCGCCTGGACGAGTGCGTGCAGCGGGGCTGGTGGATCTCGTTCGCGGGCAACGTCACGTACCCGAAGGCGCAGGATCTCGCCGCGGCGGCCGCGCGCGTGCCCGCCGAGCGCCTGCTCGTGGAGACCGACGCGCCCTACCTGACACCTCAGGTCGTGCGCAAGGAGCGCAACCAGCCCGCGTACGTCGTGCACACCGCGCGCTTCGTGGCCGAGCGGCGCGGGATGCAGTACGAGGAGCTCGAGCAGCTCGTCACGCGCAACGCCGCCGCGCTCTTTCAGTGGTGAGCGGGCGTGATCCGGTGGAGCCTGGCCGGGCGGCGACACAGCCGAGCCTGCGCCGGATGCGGGAGTTCGGGGTGCGGCCCAAGCGCGACCTCGGGCAGAACTTCCTCATCGACTCCAACATCCTCGGCGTGATCGCGCGCGAGGCTCGACTCGAGCCAGCCGACGTCGTGCTCGAGATCGGCGGCGGCCTCGGGGTGCTCTCGGAGTACCTCGCGCCGCGCGTCGCGCACGTGCACGTCGTCGAGCTCGACCGCGCGCTCGAGCCGGCGCTGCGCGATGCCGTCGATCGGTTCGCCAACGTCACGCTGCACTTCGCCGACGCGATGAAGCTCGACCTGCGCACGCTGGGACCGGCGCCGACGAAGGTGGTCGCGAACCTCCCCTACGGCATCGCGGCCGGCGTGATCCTGCGCACGATCGAGGAGCTCGACGCCGTGCGGCGCTGGGTCGGGATGGTCCAAAAGGAGGTCGGCGAGCGCTTCGCCGCCGCCCCCGGGACGAGCGCGTACGGGCTGCCGTCGGTGCTGGCCCAGCTCGCGTGCGACGTGCAGGTTCTGCGGCCGGTCTCGCGTGCGGTGTTCTCGCCGGCGCCGAACGTCGACTCGGTGCTCGTCGGCCTGGAGCGCACGGGTCCGGCACCCGCGCCCGATCTACGCGACCTCGTGGCGGCCGCGTTCGCGCACCGCCGCAAGGCGCTGGCAGGCTCGCTCGCACTCGCGGCGGGCGCCCCCGGCGACATCCGTGCCCGCGCGCGCGGGGCACTCGCCGACCTCGGCCATCCGCCCGACGTGCGCGCCGAGCGCCTGTCGCCACAGGACTTTCGCGCGCTGCGCGATAGCTTGCGCGCATGACCGTGCTGACAACGGAGGCTCGCGCGAAGATCAACCTCTGCCTGTTCGTCGGGCCCAAGCGCGGCGACGGGCGCCATGAGGTCGTCACGCTGATGGACACGCTGGACCTCTGCGACGAGGTGCGGATGCAGACAGATCCGCCGGGCGTCGTCGAGGACGAGGTCGTCTGCCCCGGCGTGAAGGGGTCGAACCTCGCCGCCGAGGCGCTGCGTGCCTTCCGCGAGCGCACGGGGTGGGACGGTCCACCCGTGCGGATGGAGATCGACAAGCGCATCCCGGTCGCCGGCGGGATGGCCGGCGGCTCGGCCGATGCCGCCGCCGCGCTGCGCCTCGCGGCGGAGGCGTCCGGCCTCGACGACCGTCGCCTGCTCGAGGAGATCGCCGCGACGCTCGGCGCCGACGTGCCCAGCCAGGTCCGCGGCGGGCTCGTGCTCGCGACCGGCACGGGCAGCCGGCTGCGGCCGCTCAGCCTGACGCTCGACTACAGCGTCGTCGTCGTTCGCAGCGAGGAGGGGCTGTCGGCCGCCGATGTCTACGCGGAGGCCGAACGGCTCGGCCTGCCCCGCGAGACGCTCGATCTCGCTCGCGCGCTGACGCGTACGCAGGCCGCGCTGTCCTCGGAGACGATCCTCGAGCACCTCCACAACGACCTGCAGGACGCGGCGCGCTCGCTCTGCCCGGCGATCGACCGCGCGCTCGAGGCGGTGCTGGCTGCAGGCGCCGACCACGCGCTCGTCTCCGGATCGGGGCCGACCGTCCTCGGGGTGTTCGC
The DNA here is from genome assembly GCA_019348435.1 of Actinomycetota bacterium. GTDB lineage: Bacteria > Actinomycetota > Thermoleophilia > Solirubrobacterales > Solirubrobacteraceae > CADCVQ01. The sequence goes on along the minus strand of JAHWJM010000006.1, from coordinate 15,713 downwards.
CGGTGCGGGCCACCGCGAGCGCGCCCGCCGCGTCTGCGACTCGCTCACCGACGAGGGCTGGACGCCGGAGCCGCTGCTCAGCCGGCCGTCAGGGCCGATCGTGCGCGCGTGATGAGGTTCGCGATAGCTCGTCCTGGATCTAGGGCACAATCTGCGACGTGACGAACGGTGCAGTGACCATCCTGATCGCCGGCACCTGCGGGGTGTTGGCCATCGTCGCCTTCGTGTGGTTCATCGCCTGGCCCGCTTGTAACGCGTACAGCAATCTGTGGGAGCGCATCGCCGCCGGTTTCCTCAGCCTGTACGTCCTCGCGGCTCTTCTCCTGGTGGGCGCGGCCGGCGGAGCGGCCTTCGCGTACTACTGGGATCGCATCGCTGCGTAGCCTGTGGGAATGGCGACTTCCGCCGAACGATCGGGCGGACTCGATCTCGCCGCGCTCGACGCGATCACCGAGGCGGTCGAATCGGGCGCCGGGCTGCCCGACGTCGTTCGCGCCGCGGCGCGGGCGCTGGACGCGAGCCTCGTGCTGCTGGACCGCGCTGGGTCGGTGCTCGCCGTCGCGGCGCGCTCGCCGGCGGACGAACGCTCGCTGCTCGACGGCGCGGCCGGCGTCGAATCGATCGAGCTGCGCGTTGCCGACATGCCAGTTGGCCAGCTGCGCATGCGCGCCCGCGCGCAGCCGGGGCCGGCGCTCGTGCGCCTCGTCATGACGCTCGTCGCCTCGGAGGTCGAGCGCGTCCGCGCGCCGGCGCGCGCCTCGCAGGAGGCGAGCACCGCGTTTCTGCGCGGGATCCTCACGCGCGAGATCACCGATGGCGCCGAGATGCTCGACCGCGCGACGGAGCTCGGCATCGACCTCGTCTCCGGCGGCTCGATCCTGTTCGCTCGCGCCCACGCTCATGTGCCGGTCGAGGAGGGCTGGCGCCCGCGCGTGCTGGCGACGGTCGAGCGCGGTGCCCGCGCCGTCGTATCCACCGCGATTGCCGCCCCGGCCGAGCGCGAGACGACGGCGGCAGAGGTCATCGTGCTCGTGCCCGGCAGCGACGACAGCGTCGCGAAGCGCGCCGCAGACGGAATCCTGCGCGAGCTGCAGGCCGCCCTGCCGGGGCACTCGTTCGCGATCGGGCGCAGCCGCGTGGCGCTCGATCCGCCGGACCTGCACCGCGCCGGCAACGAGGCGCTGCTGGCCGTCAACGTCGCCGAGGGCGATGAGGAGCGCCCACTGCTGGCCTTCGAGCAGACCGGCGCCTACCGGCTGCTGCTGTCGGCGATGAGCGAGGATCCCGCCGAGCTGCAGCGCTTCTACGCCGAGACCGTCGAGCCGCTCGTGGCCTACGACGAGCAGTACGAGACCGACCTCGTGCGGACCGTCGAGGCCTTCCTCGAGAACGATGGCAACGTCGCCGGCACCGCACAGAAGCTCTTCACGCACCGCCACACGATCCGCTACCGGCTGGAGCGCGTGCGCGAGCTGTCGGGTCTCGACGTCGGCTCGACCGATGGCCGCGAGAAGCTCTCGCTCGGCCTGAAGGCGATGCGCGTGCTCGGCGTGGCGGCCCCGGGCGGTCCCGCGACGGAGCCCGGGACGGGCGCCGGACGCGTGCCCAAGCGGTAGCTCCGCACGCGGCGCCGATCAGACGGATCCCGCCGGACGGCCGCAAACGAACTACGATCCGGCGCTTGACCGGCGACGACCTGAAGATCGGAATCCTGACGGGCTCGGGCACCTACGCGCTGCCCGGGATCGAAGCCCACGGTGAGCCGGAGCTCGTCCACACGCGCTACGGCTCGGCGCCCGTCACGACCGGACGCTTCGCAGGCGTCGACGTGCTGCACATCTCGCGCCACCGCCCGGGCCACGAGCTGCTGTCGAGCATGGTCACCCACCAGGCGAACATCGCCGCGCTGAAGGACCGCGGCGCCGATGCGATCCTGTCGGTCACCGTCTGCGGTGCGCTGGACGCGAACATCTCGCTGGGCAGCCTGGTCGTCTTCGACGACCTGCACTTCCTCACCAACCGCCTGCCCGACGGCTCGATCTGCACGCTGCACACCGACCCTGGAGAGAAGGGGCGCGGGCACTGGATCTACGAGCGCCCCTTCTCCCAGCACCTGCGCGAGGCGCTGCTGGCGGGTGCCGCGGCCGCCGACCGCTACGTGGTCGACGGGGGCTGCTACGGCCACGTCGACGGTCCGCGCTTCAACACGAAGACCGAGATCAGGATGCTGCAGAACTGCGGCGTCACGGTCGTCAGCCAGACGGCGGGGCCCGAGACCGTGCTCGCCGGGGAGGCCGAGATCCCGTACGCCCTGCTCGGCTACGCGACCGACTACGCCAACGGCGTGAAGGCCGAGTGGACGCCCGTCGCGGAGCTCATCCGCCTGATCGAGGCCAGCGGCGCGACCTTCGCCGCGACGCTCGCCGCCGCCATCCCGAAGATCGAGCGCGACAAGCTCGAGCCGGTCGGCACGTTCTTTCGGTTCGACTGACGGGGGCTGCGCGCAGCGGCGTACGCGATCACAACGGGTCAGGCGCCCGCATCGCCTCCTCCCGCTCGCGTTCATATTGACTACCCACTTGCGGATCGCGTTGTCCGAGACGCCGTACTTGCGGCCGACTGCGGAGTAGCTCGTCCGGGCGATCTCGGCCAAGAGCTGGTCGTGGGGCGGCCGCTCGATGCGACGCAGAGCGGCGTTGGGCTTGCCCTTGCGCTCGTATCGCACCCCGCACGCACTGGAGCGGTCGCGCTGCTCCGGACGGTTGGGGCGGAACGTGGCCGAACATCGTTCACACGTTCGCGTCACCTCGCGCCGGTTCTTGCGGCCACAGTGTGTGTCGAGCGTCGCGGCGCAGTTCGGGCAGACGATCTGGAGGTTCTCGAGCCGGTTGTCGTCTCGTACGCCGTTGATGTGGTCGAGGATGAGGCCGAGCGGACGTCCGCACCAGACTTCCGTTTGGCCACACAGCTCGCATGCTCGCGGCTTGAGTCCTTCGGCCCACAGCCGCTTCTTCAGTGAGCTGCGGGAATAACGTGAGTCTGCGACGAGGATCTCTGCCAGCGGGCGACGACGCGCCCGTGCGAGGGCTGCGCTGCTTGCGTTTGGGTCGAAGTGCTCCGTCGTGATGCCCCATCGCTGCGCCCATCTGCGGAGCGTGAGCCAGTTTCCGCCGGTCGCGCACAGCTCAAGTCGCCGTAGTGTCTCCGCATAGCTGAAGGAGCCGGCGATGGCATCGCGAGCCTCTTGCTCGGTGTAGCGTGGCACGAACACACGTTCGCATACGCTTCCGACGGAAAGGAGCTGGGGAGCCAGGATTCGAACCCGGTCTTTGTGGACCAAAACCACACGTGCTCGCCAGTTACACCACTCCCCAGTGGTTCCCGAAGCCTACGCTGCCCAGCGCCCTAGGATGCCCCCATGCCGACCGTCACCGCCGTCATCCTCGCCGCCGGCCAGGGGACGCGCATGCGCTCCCAGCTTCCGAAGATGCTGCACCCGCTCTGCGGGCGAGCGCTCGTGGGCTGGCCGATCGCGGCCGCGCTCGAGGCGGGGGCCGCCCGGGTGGTGGTCGTCGACTCGCCGGCGAAGACCCTCGAAGGCCGGCTGCCGGAGGGCGTGAGGTGCGTCGTGCAGCCCGAGCCGGACGGCACCGGCGGCGCCGTGCGGGCGGCCGCCGCGGAGATCGAGCAGGACGCCACCGTCGTCGTCCTGCCCGGCGACGTGCCGCTCATCACCGCAACGGCGATCGAGGAACTCGTGCGCGCGCACGCCAAGCACGATGCCGCCGCGACGATGTTGACGATGACGCTCGACGACCCCAGCGGCTACGGCCGTGTCGTGCGCGACGACGACGGGCACGTCGAGCGCGTCGTGGAGACGAAGACCGCCGGCGACGCCACGCCCGACCAGCTCGCCATCCACGAGGTCAACAGCTCGATCTTCGCCTTCGACGGCGGCGCGCTGCTCGCCGCGCTGCAGGAGCTCTCGCCCGACAACGCCCAGGGCGAGCTCTACCTGCCCGACGTCCTGCCCGCGCTGCGCGCCGCCGGCCGCACGGTCAAGGCGCACGAGCTGCACGATCCCGATCTGGCGCTGGGCATCAACGATCGCGTTCAGCTCGCGCTCGTCCGGACGATCGCCCAGGCGCGCATCCACGAGGCCCACGGCCGCGCCGGGGTGACGATCGTCGACCCCGCCTCGACGCTGATCGACGTCGGCATCACGATCGGGGAGGACACGAGGATCGAGCCGAGCAGCTTCCTCCGCGGGACCACGAAGATCGGCCGCGGCTGCACCGTCGGCCCGCTGACGACGCTGATCGACGCCACGCTGCACGACGCGGTCACGATCCCGCACTCCTACGTCGTCGGCGCGGAGATCGAGTCGAAGGCCACCGTCGGCCCGTTTGCGTATCTGCGCCCGGGCACCGTCCTGCGGGAGCGCTCCAAGGCGGGCACCTTCGTCGAGATCAAGAACTCCGACGTCGGGCGGGGCAGCAAGGTCCCGCACCTGTCCTACATCGGCGACGCGGACATCGGCGAGGACACGAACCTCGGCGCGGCGACGATCACCGCCAACTACGACGGCGTCGCCAAGCACCGCACGACGATCGGCGACCGCGTTCGCACCGGGGTCGACACGACGCTCGTGGCGCCGGTGACCGTCGAGGATGATGCGTACACGGCGGCCAACTCGGCGATCACGAAGGACGTGCCGCCGGGGGCGCTGGCCGTGGCCCGCGAGCGCCAGACCAACGTCGAGGGCTACGCCGACCGCAAGCGCCGGGATACGCCCTAGACTTCCTCCAGCGATGACCACGGTCGAGCCGCAGCCGGCGCCAGCTACTCGCCTCGAGCTCGGCTACGACAAGAGGCTCATGCTGTTCTCGGGGCGCGCGAACCCCGACCTGGGGGCGCGGATCGCCGCCAAGCTCGGCATCACTCCGGGCCCGGTGACGCTGAAGACGTTCACCAACGGCGAGGTCTACTGCCGCTACGGCGAGTCGATCCGCGGCTGCGACGTCTTCATCGTCCAGCCGACGTGCGCGAACCCGGCCACCGGGCTGACGCCAAACGACGCGCTCATGGAGCTGCTGATCATGATCGACGCGGCCGTCGGCGCCAGCGCGCACCGCGTCATCGCCGTCGTGCCGTGGTTCGGCTACAGCCGCCAGGACAAGAAGTCCGCTCCGCGCGAGCCGATCTCGGCGCGTCTCGTAACCCGCATGCTCGAGCGGGCCGGCGCCGACCGCGTCGTGACGATGGACCTCCACGCCGGCCAGATCCAGGGCTTCTCCTCCAAGCCGATCGACCACATGACCGCGCTGTTCATCCTCACGCAGTACTTCCGCGACCTCGGCCTGCAGGACCTCGTCGTCGTCGCGCCGGACGCCGGCCGCGTCAAGCTCAACAAGAAGTTCGCCTCGAAGCTCGGCGCCGGCATCGCGATCCTCGACAAGGAGCGCCCGGCCCAGCAGGTCGCCGAGATCGGCTACGTCATCGGCGACGTCAAGGGCAAGACCGCCATCATCGTCGACGACATCATCGACACCGCCAGCACGCTGAAGGTGGCCAGCCAGACCGTGCTCGACGCGGGCGCCCGGGCGGTCTACGCCGCCGCTACGCACCCGGTCCTCAGCGGCAACGCCTTCGAGAACCTCATCGCCGCCGGGCTGGAGCAGATCGTCGTCACCGACACGATCCCGTTGCGCGCCGGCGCGCCCGAAAACGTCCACGTCCTCTCATGCGCCGACAAGCTGACCGACGCGATCCGCAGCATCTTCTCGGACCGCTCGGTGAGCGACGTCTTCGGCGGGGAGAACCAGCTGTTCTAGCGGGACCGGCGGGTCTGGCTGCAGGCCGATCAGCTGGGTTCGTACCGCCTCGTCGCGACAGCTAGCGCTGCAGGACGTGCGTCGTGACGCCCGACAAGGTGACCAGGTCGTCCGCGTCGTCGAGGGCGAGGGCGGCCGCTGGAACCTGCGAGTGCTCCGTCACCGCTGCGACGCCGGAGGGTCGTTCGTCAGCGGTCTCAGGGCGCGGCGAGCCTGGATCCTTCGCAGCCGCGCTGCAGAGGGCCAGCGCGAACACGCCGACGGCTCCCCACAGCACGACGCCGGCAACGATCCACATACGGTCCGCCTTCCCTCGACCCTGCGCTGAGGGAAGTGCCTCGCGGGTCATTGCTCTTGCGTAGCCGCCCGCGGCCCTTCCCCCTGGACAAGGGGTCTAGCAGTCGACGACGCCGATGACCCGGACCCCCTGCAATTGCAGATGTACGACCGGCTTTCTTGCCAGAACCAGCTCTTCTGAGATCTTGCCGCGACCACGTCTCGGCGGCACGGGGTATCCCGCAGCACGATGAAGCTCCTGCACCGCATCGCCGAGGAGCTTCGAGCCGTGACGCTGCGCGAGGCTGCGCGCGAGGTGAGGCGCTGCTTCAGGGATCGGGAGCTGCTGACGTTCTCGAGCGCGATCGCCTTCCAGGTCTTGTTCGCGATCATCCCGTTCACGCTCTTCGGCCTCGGCGTGCTCGGGGGGTTCGGGCTCGACGAGCAGTGGACGCGCGAGTGGGCGCCGACGGCGCGCGAGGCGATGTCCCCGCCCGCCTTTCAGGTCGCCGACGACACGATCCGGCAGGTGCTGGGCAGCCGGCAGAGCTTCTGGATCCTGGCCGGCGGAGCGCTTGCGATCTGGAGGGTCTCGGCAACGATGCGGGCGGTCATGGACGTCTTCGACCGCATCTACGAAAGCCGCCGCGAGCGCACGTTCGCCGAGCGCATGCGCGACTCGCTGCTGCTCGGTGCCGCCGTCGCCGGCCTGCTGCTGGCAGCCGCGGCCTGCGCCGTGCTGGGCGACGAGGCACTGCGGGCGGCGGGCCTCGGGGGAGCGCCGCTGCCGTGGCTGCGCTGGCCGGTCTCGCTGGCGCTGCTGTTCGCGGTCGTGACCCTGCTCGTCGCCTATGCCCCGGCCGACCATCAGCCGCCTCAGTGGGTGACGTTCGGCTCCGTCGTCGTCGTCGCCGCGTGGGTCGTCGCATCGCTCGTGTTCGGCATCTACCTGAACTCGGTCGCCTACTATGGCTCGGTATTCGGCGCGCTGGCGACGATCGTCGTCGCGCTGACCTACCTGTATCTCGCTGCCGCGGCCGTGCTCATGGGTGCGCAGCTCGACGGACTCGTTCGCGAGCGCGTCAGGAACGGCGCGACAGCCGGTACCGTCGGTGCATGACCCCTGCGGCCGAGCTCATGGACCGTCTCGGGCTGTCCGACGACGAGCTGTGCGAGGTGCTGGATGTCGATCCGCTGTCGGTCATCGCCGGGCAGCTCGACCACCGCCCGGAGCTGGCGATCCTGCTCGCGCTGACGACGGAGGCAAGCGAGCGCGTCGGGCCGCAGACGCTGCGCAGCTGGCTGCGGCGCAGGGGACCCAACGGCACGCCCATCGAGCACCTCAAGGCACGGCAGTTCTCCGCGTTCGAAGATGCCCTTCAGATCCTCGCCGAGCGCGGCTACGTGCTGCGAACGCCGTAGCGCCTCCTCGCTGAGGACCTACTCCTTCTCGGGTCGCTTCGCGCCCGGCCAGATGCCGGTCAGCCATTGAAAGCCCTTGGCGCCGCTGCGGTTGACGGCCGCCTTGGTGACGGCGAACGTCGCCCCCTGAACCGCCGCCGCGCCGAGCACCTTGCCCCAGGAGGACTCCTCGTCGGTGGGCTTCGGCGGCTCGCGCTCGTCGATGTGTCCCCAGATCTCGTTGAACACCTGACGCGCGAGGAAGCCGGCGATGAGGCCGACGATGATTCCGAAGGGCTTGTAGAGGAGCTTCATGGTTGCGCAGAGTACCCCCCGGGCGTCACCATGACTCGGAACGAGAGAGGGACGCTCACATGACCGACGCCGACGACCTGCTGCAACGCGCGCTCATCGATGCCGGGTCCTCCGCCGCCGTCGCACTGAAGGTCTCCGACCTCGCGCTGGCGGAAGCGCTCACCGTGATCTTCCACGGCCGCCGCGACCTCGGGACGCTGCAGACGTATGTCGCCCACGGCGGCCGCGCCGCCGGGTCGGCCGTCGGCGCCTCGGAGCTGCTGCGCGTCCCGTGCGACCTGGACCTCGCCGAGGCCCATTCGCGCGACGAGGCCGAGGAGCTCTACGCCGAGCAGGCCCGCGCGCTGCGCGACGCGATCGTCGCCGCCGACACCGTCCTGGCCGTGTGGGCAGCGCCGCTCGCCGCGGCGACGGGCAGCGACGTCGCCGTGGACCGGTCGATCGAGCTGGACGTGAAGCTGCCGGCCCATCGCCTCATGCCCCTCGCGCTCTCGGCGCCCGAGCGACGGATGCTCGTCGCGGCCGTCTGCGGCGCGCGAACGCTCTCGCAGGGTCCGCCGCCGCTGGGCATCGTCTGCGCCCAGCAGGACCTCGTGCACGTCTACCCGCTCTCCGACGATCCCGCGAGCTGCCTGGAGGACTTCGAGCAACGCGCCGCCGCCCACGCCCGCCGCACGGCCCAGCGGCTCGACCATCAGGAGGCTTCGGTCATGCGCTTCCTCGAGCTCAACGGCGACGACTTCCAGCCCACCGGCTGAACGTCGCCGGCCGGTCGCGGCCCAGGCGCGCCGCCGCGGCAGGCAGCCGCGGTCGTGAGAATGGGAGCGTGAAGCGCCCCCTCATCATCCTCGGCGTGCTCGTGTTCCTCGGAGTCAGCTTCATCGTCGCCCGCTGGATCAACAACGACACCGTCGAGCGCGCGAAGGTCGTCGAGCTGCTGCGCGCGCAGGCGCGCGGGGACGCGGACGCGATGCTGCGTCGCCTCGAGGGCTGCGCCGACGCCGCCTGCGTCGCGCTCGTGCACGCCAACGCGCGCCGGCTGCGGCGCGACGCTGAGCTGAAGATCGCGCTGTACCAATCGCAGGCGGCGCACGCCCTGCGCTCGCGCACGAAGTTCACGCGCGTCGTGTGGTTTCCCGCGGGACGCGAGGCCGAGACGACCGTGCAGTGCGTGCTCGTGCGCCGCCAGGGCAACGTGCTGACCGGGATGACCGTTAGCCTCCTGCGCGTCACAGCCCCGATCGGCCGCGAGTCGAGCTGCCCGTCCTGATCGGCGGGTGGCGCCGGCACAACTCGCGACGGCAGGCGGTGTTGTGCGCCGTCGAACGTATGCCCTCCCTCCGCCTGCCCGCACCCGTGCTCAGCCTGCTCGCCGCCCTGGCCGCGACGACCCTCTTCGCGCCCGCGCCGGCGGCCGCAGCGGCGGACGGCATCACGCGCGGCACGATCTACCAGGACGGCCCGGACAACCGCTACCTGCTCGGCGGCGAGTGGCTGTTTCGGCGCGATGACCCGGACGTAGGCGTGCGCCAGAAGTTCCAGCGCCAGGCCGCCCGCGACGGCTGGTCTGCGCTGACGGTGCCCAACACCTGGAACGTCGGCGACAACTCCGCCGCATCCATGACCGGCACCGTCGCCTGGTATCGCAAGGACTTTCGCCTGCCCGACGCTCGCGCGCGGATGGACTGGCTCGTGCGCTTCGAGTCGGTCAACTACCGCTCGCGCGTGTGGCTCAACGGCGTCGCCATCGGCCGCAACACCGGCGCCTACCTGCCCTTCGACCTGCGCCTGCCGCGCGCCGCGCTGAAGCGCAGCGGCATGAACCGGCTCGTCATCCGCGTCGACAACCGCCGCCTGCGCACCGACTTCCCGCCGTCCGGCCTGACGGGATCCGGCGACCCCGCCGGCGGCTGGTGGAACTACGGCGGGCTGCTGCGCGAGGTCTACCTGCAGCGCGTCGACAAGATCGACGTCACGAACGTCGTCGTGCGCCCCGAGCTGCGCTGCGCGCGATGCGCCGCATCGGTGCTTGCGCGCGTCGTGGTGCGCAACTACGCCAACCGCACCGCGAGCGTCAGGGTCACCGGCAGCTTCGGCTCACGGACGCTGAATCTCGGTAGCCGGCGTGTGGCCGCGCGCAGCTTCGCGAGCTTCCAGACCCGCCTGCGCGTGCCACAGCCGCGGTTGTGGTCGCCGTCGCGTCCCTACCTGTACCGCGCGCGCTTCATCGTGCGTGACGGCGGCCGGCGCGTGCTCGGCTACAAGCTCCACAGCGGGATCCGCTCCATCACGCTCGCGGACGGGCGCCTCATGCTCAACGGGCGTCCCGTCAGCCTGCGCGGCGTCGGGCTGCACGAGGACGACCCGGTCAAGGGCTTTGCGATCGACAGCGCCCGGCGCGCGCAGATCGCCGGCCAGGCCAAGGAGCTGGGGGCCACGATGATCCGCTCGCACTACCCGCTGCACCCGGAGCTGCACGAGCTCGCCGACCGGCTCGGCCTGCTCGTCTGGTCGGAGATCCCGGTCTATGCCGTCAAGACGCAGTTCCTCAAGCGCGAAGCCGTCCGCAAGCTGGCCGCGCGCGAGCTCGAGTCGAACATCATCGCCAACCAGAACCATCCGTCGATCATGCTCTGGTCGATCGGCAACGAGCTGTCGGCGCGGCCGGGGCCCGTGCAGCAGTTCTACATCCAGCGCGCGGTGCGCCAGGCCAAGGCGCTGGACCCGACGCGGCCCGTCGGACTTGCGGTCGCCGGCTACCCGTCGGCCGGCTGTCGCCCGCAGTACGCGGCGCTCGACGTCATCGGCATCAACGACTACTTCGGCTGGTATCCCGGGCCCAACGGCCAGATCGCCGACCGCGACGCGCTGGCCGACTACCTGGACTCGGTCCGTGCCTGCTACCCGAACAAGGCGATCTTCGTCTCGGAGTTCGGTGCCGAGGCCAACCGCGACGGGCCCGTCGAGGAGAAGGGGACCTACCAGTACCAGCAGGATTTCATCAACTACCACCTCGCGGTACATGCGGCGCGCCCGTGGCTGAGCGGCTCGCTGTACTGGGCGCTGCAGGAGTTTCGCGTGCGCCCCAACTGGGACGGCGGCAATCCACGGCCCAACCCGCCGATCCACGAGAAGGGCCTGCTGCGCTTCGACGGCTCGAAGAAGCCGGCCTGGTTCGACGTGCAGCGGCAGTTCGCCGCCACGAACCAGCTCGGCGGGCACTAGCCCTTCGGGCGAGCGCCCACCCGGAAGGCGACCGCCGGTCCGCTACCCTTCCCGGTCGCCATGGCCTCCCAGACGACGAAGCTTTCCATCTCTCCTCGCGAGCCCGAAGGTTCGCGCGCAACGCGCCGGCTGCGCCGCAGCGGCCGCGTCCCCGGCATCCTCTACGGCGGCGACGCCGAGCCGGTCACCTTCAGCGCCGACGCGCGCGAGCTGCGCCACGCCTTGGCCGCCACCGGCGCGGTGCTCGAGGTCACCGACGGCGGCTCCGGCACGCCGGCGATCCTCAAGAGCGCGCAGTACCACCCGGTTCGCGGCGAGACGATGCACGTCGACCTGCTGCGCGTCGACCTCAACGTCGCGATCCACGCCGTCGTGCCGCTCGAGCTGACCGGCGGCGACGACGCCCCCGGCGTCAAGGAGGGCGGGGTGCTCGAGCAGATCACGCGCGAGCTGAACATCGAGGCACTGCCGAACGCAATCCCCGAGTCGATCGTCCACGACGTCTCGAACATGGACATCAACGACACGATCACGCTCGCCGACGTCGCGGTGCCCGAGGGCGTCACGCTGCTCGACGATGCCGAGGAGACGACGGTCGCGACGCTCACCCCGCCGCGTCTGGCCACCGACGAGGACGAGATCGAAGAAGAGACCGAGCGCGTCGGCGACGAGCCGATCGACGTGAGCGGCGACGCCGCCGCGTCCGACGCGTAGGCGGGCGCCGTGCGGCTTCCCGGCCGCGCAGGTTCACGAGGCGCACCTGTCGACTGGCTCATCGTCGGCCTCGGCAATCCCGGCGCGCGCTACGCCGGCACGCCGCACAACGTCGGCTTCGAGGTCGCCAATCGGCTGGCGGCGCAATGGGACCTGCCGCGCGCGAAGACGAAGTTCGCGGGCCTGCTGACGGAGGGACGCACCGGTCCGGGCGGGCCGCGGGTGGCGATCCTGCTGCCCCAGACCTACATGAACGAGGCCGGTCGCTCCGTCGGCCCCGCGCGCGGCAGCTACAAGCTGGCGCTGGAGCGGGTGCTCGTCGTGCACGACGAGATCGACCTGCCGTTCGGCGAGGTGCGCGCCCGCATCGGCGGTGGCCTGGCCGGCCACAACGGGCTGAAGTCGCTGAAGGCCGAGCTGGGCGGCCCGGAGTTCGCGCGCGTGCGCGTCGGCGTCGGGCGCCCGGACTCGACCGATCCCGAGATCGTCGCGGCACACGTGCTGGGCGCCTTCCGCCAGCCCAAGGCCGAAGTCGCGGCCCTCGTCGAAAACGCGGCGCGCATCGCCGAGCAGATCGTGCTCGGCGAGCGCGTGCTTTGACCGCGGCCGGGGCGGCGGGAGGTGTTGTCGACTCGCCCGGCGGGGTACGCCGCGGCCAATGGCCGACCACGTCATCCTCCGCCCGCTCGACGGCTCGCCCGAGGCCGCCCGGATCCTCGACGAGTTCGAGAGCCGGACGGGCCTGCTCTCCGAGCCACACAGCGACGGCCGGCTCTACGAGTTGTACGGCCCCGACCACCAGACGCAGATCGTCCAGACGCTGACCGAGATCGATCCGGCCTGGACCGATCGCGTCGGGCTCAAGCTGCCGGCGTAGCACGCGGCGCCGGTCGGCCGGACGGCCGCGGACGTGGATCGCTCCGCGGCCGCCGTTCTCACGGCGCGGTGGGCGCCTACGACAGCGTGAGCGTGTTGACCCCCGTCTCGGCAGCCGTCGGCGTACGCGCCGCCACGCTGTCGTAGTCGTAGAACGCGCCGGCCTTCGAGCTGGCCTTGCCGAAGCCGAAGCCGGCCGACTCGAGGATCGTCACCGCGTCGGTGATCTTGTAGAAGCCGGGCTGCCCGGTCGTCGGCAGGCCTGCCACCGGCTCCCGCTGGCCGAACTTCATGAACGCGCGGTCGTTGCCGAGCCGCCCGAGGGACTGCAGGGCAAGCGCGCGGTGCACCGCCTCCACGCCCATGAACTCCGCGGCGAAGCGTGAGAAGCGCGAGCCGCGCAAGCCGCCGGCGCGAGCGAAGACGGTACCGGCGAGCAGGTACGCGTTGATGAAGACCTGGTCGCCGACGACAAGCGTGGTGAGCAGGTTCTCGGCGCTCGCGAAGACCTCGTCGGGAACCCAGATGCGCTTCGTAACCGGCTTGGCGCCAACGGCATCGGAGACGAGCGCCTCGTAGTGGATCTTCTCCTCGGTGGCAGCCGCCCGGATGTTGGCGCGGGTCACCGCATCGAGCTTCACGCGCTCGGCGCCGACGGTGTTGACGATCGTCGCCAGCACCTCCGCGGTCGCCGCGACGTTGACGATCGTCTCAACGTTGTTGGGGGCGTCGGTGATCTCCGACTTGGGCAGCTGGGCGTGCGCGGACTGCGCCCATCCGAGCATCCCCATGGTGCCGAGCGCGGCCGCGGCCCCGCCGACGATCTGGCGCCGCGTCGCTGCCGGCTTGTCACGGTGCTGTTCGTCGACGGAGTCAAAGACGGTGTCCAGGAATTCCGGCATGTGGATCTCTCCTGCTTCGTGGGGAGGGGGGCTCCAGGTTGCTACGCAGCGATCCGCCTGTCGGACGCGTTCGCCGCAAGAACCTGGCGCCGCAACCGCTACCTAGACTGGTGGCGCCGGCCGCGCTCCAGCGCGGTTGCTGTGCCTGCCATGTCACTGCGCCCCCTCCTCGCTCATCTCACCGACGCCGCCGACGGCGCGACCCTCGCCCGCGAGGGCGGCGCGGCGTTCGTCTCGGCGTCGCTGCGCCCGTACGTGCTCGCCGCGCTCGCCGACGAGGATGCCGCGCGGCCGGCGCTCGTCGTCGCCGGCGACGACCGCCAGGCGCGCGATCTCGCCGCCGATCTGCGCGCCTGGCTTCACCCGCGGCCCGTGCGCTTCTATCCGAGCCGCGGCGTCGCCTACGAGTCGCACCTCGCGCCGCCGCCGCACCTCGTCGGCCTGCGCGTCGCGGCGCTCGACGCGCTGCTCGACGAAGGGAAGTCCGCGAGCCGGCATCGATCCGGCTCGTCTGACGCAGACGCTCGCCACCCGGCCGATCGAAGCGGGCGCGACGGAGCCCCAGTCGTCGTGGTCTCCGCCGTCGCGCTGAGCGAGAAGGTTCCCGATCCGGCGCTGCGCCCGCACTCCTTCAAGCTGCGCGTCGGCGAGCTGCTCGACCTCGACGAGTGCATGGCCGAGCTCGTCGCGGCAGGCTACGAGCGCGTCGACCAGGTCGAGGACCGCGGCCAGTTCGCCGCGCGCGGCGGGCTGCTGGACATCTATCCGGCGACCGAGGATCGCGCCGTGCGCGTGGACCTCTTCGACATCGAGATCGAGTCGCTGCGCTGGTTCTCGACGTTCACCCAGCGCTCGCTTGGCGAAACGCAGGAGGTCGAGATCGCGCCTGCCGCCGAGATCGCGGCCGAGCATCGCGAGATCGCGGAGATGGCGGCGCTGGAGGCCGAGGATGACCGGCCGGACGTCGCCGAGCTGCTGCCGGTCGAGCGCTTCGGCGCGTTTCTCGACCTCGCCCCGCACGCCGCCGTCCTCATCGCCGCCGAGGAGGAGATCTCACCCGCCCTCGCCGATCACTGGCAGGACGTGTGCGCGGCGTTCCACGACGCCGACGCGCACCACCTCTACGTCGCCCCCGACGCGATCAGCGCCGCGCTCGACGCGCGCGCGCACGTGCGCCTGTCCTCCTACGACACCGACCAGCCGCTGCAGTTCCGCGCGCAGGCGCCGGACCTCGCCGCGCGGTCGCTGAAGGAGGCCGAGCCGGAGCTCGAGAAGCTCGTGCGCTCCGGCTACCGCACGGTGGTCGTGTGGCCGCAGCGCAGCGAGGGCGAGCGCGCGGCGTACAACTTCGCGCGCGTGCGCAGCTCATGGCTCGGGGAGGGCGATCCCGCGGGCGTCGAGAACTCGCTGCGCTTTGCCCACGTCAACCTGCGCGACGGCTTCATCGCGGCGGGCCTGAAGCTCGCGGTCCTGCCCGAGCATCGCCTGTTCCGGCGCCGGCGCCAGGAGCGGGCCCCGGGCCGCGACTTCGGCGCGGGGCGGCGCGGCGCGCTGCGCTCGTTCGCCGACCTGCGCACGGGCGACATCGTCGTCCACGAGGACCACGGCATCGCGCGCTTCGCGGGCTTCGAGACGAAGACCGTCGCCGGCGTCACGCGCGACTACCTGTACCTCGAGTACCAGGGCGACGACCGCGTCTTCGTCCCGTCCGACCAGCTCGCGAAGATCTCCCGCTACGTCGGTGCCGGCGGCGCGCACCCGCCGCTGTCCAAGCTCGGCGGCAAGGCGTGGGAGCGCCTCAAGGCGCGTGCCCGCCGCGCCGCGCAGGAGCTGGCCGGCGAGCTGCTGAACCTCTACGCCGAGCGGCGGCGGCGTACCTGTGGCCCCTCGCGGCCGAGCGCGGCGTACGCGTGAGCGAGATCGAAAAACGTGGTCTTGAGCAATTCCTTGCCGAGCCTGGGCAGCCGGTCCTGGTCGGCGAGCGGCGCGAGCGCCTCCTGGGCCGCGCTCAGCTCCGCGACCGCCTCCGTCAGGAGCCGTTCCGCCTCGCGGCGCCCGGTCTCGCGCAGGTTCTCGGTCTCCGCAATCGCCGCCTGGCGGAGCGCGTGATCGGCCCGCCGGCGGAGCGCGTCGGACCGCAGCACCCGGGCTTCCGGCGCCCGCGGGCTCT
>JAHWJM010000069.1 GCA_019348435.1 Actinomycetota bacterium | reverse complement strand
AGGACGCTGGCACCGAGTGACATCGTCGTGCCCTTGAACGCGCTGCCGGTTCCGAGCGTGACTCCCTGCGTGGCGTCGGACAGCTGCCAGTAGATGTTGCAGGCGCTCGGCGTGGCGCCGCCGTTGACGATGTTCACCGATCCGCCCGTGCCCACCGCGGTCGTAAGAGTGGTTCCCTGGAAGATGAACACCGCGTTGGGGTCACCCTGGAAGTCAAGCGTCAGACCCGTGTTGATCTGCAGCGAGCCACGCGCCGTGGACTGGTAGACCCCGGGCCGCAACGGATTCGCCGGTGTACCGGCAAGTGACAGATCGACGCCGAGGGTGTTGGTGACCGGCTGCCCCGCGGCGTAGGCGTAGGCGATGTCGAGATCGTCCTGGGCAGTCGCGGCAAGCGTGCCCGTGCCGACATACAGGCTCCCGCTGGACTGCGTCACCGATCCGAAGCCGGGGGTCGCGAGGCCCGTGCAGCACAGGCCGATGTCCCCCCCGATCGTGGTCGGCCCGGTGTTGGTGATCGTCGAGCCGCCGAGCAGCGCGAACGAGTCCGCGGTGCCGAGCGCAACCGGCGAGGCGGCGGAGGCGCTGCCCGCGAGCATCGGCGACAGCACGAGCGACCCCGTGAGGACGAGACCGGCAAGCCGGGCCTGCCTGAGGCGGGTGGAGCTGGACATTGGGGCGTCCTCCCTGCTGGGCGAGCAGCCCCTAGAACGTCCGTTGTGTCGCCGAGACCGCTGATGTCAGCGGCGTCGTCGACACTCCTTGGTAGCCCGGCGAACTCCGGCGGAGTCCCGTGGCTTTGCGAACTCGCCTCGCGGCGAGGATGCGCTGTCAAGAAGATCTGCTCTGTTGTAGCAACCGCATCGGCAGACAGCGGCAGCACCTTGAGCGCAAGCACCGAGAACCGCACGAACTGCTTGCCCGCGTGATCTGGCTCTGCGTGGCGCGTCAGTCGCGCACGCCGTGCAGCGGGTTGGGGATCTGCACGTAGCGGTCGACGTCGTTGTGCATGCGCGTGCGCATGTGCGCCCGGCACGGCCACGTCGGGTCGTCGAGCAGCCGGTCGAGCAGCGCCGTCTCGCCCGCGGCCTGCGAGCGCTCGCGCTCGAGCAGCGCCTTGAGGTCGGCGAGCAGCACGATCTCCTCCACCTGACCGGCGACTCCGAGGGCGTTGATGACGCTCAGCGCGTTGTCGAGGAAGGGGCCCTCGCCGATGCCGGGGCCCGTCGCCGCGATGTCGTCGTGCGCGGCCTGCTGCGGCGCGCCGTGCGTCTCGCGCAGGACGCAGCGCACCGGCCAGCCGTCCTCGAGCTCGAGCAGCGTGTTCTGCTGGTCGGTCGCGACGGACAAGCCGAGCTGCGCGCGAAGGTGCAGCAGCGGCAGCACGGCGACCTCCGCGTAGCGGGCGAACCACTCGCGCGCGACGTCCTCGGCGAGACGGCCGCTGCGCTCGGCGAGCCGCGCGACGATCTGCGCGAGGCGGCTCTTGCCGCCGAAGGGATGATCCTGGACGAGCACCTCGATGGCACTGACGTCGGTCTGCGAGCCCGCGCTCCAGCGGTTCTCGCGCAGCTGCACCGAGAGCCCGGCGACCGGCGTGCCGTCGCGCGAGACGGCGAGGTAGGCGGGATCCTGCAGGAGCGTGAGCTGCGGCGCGATGTCGCCCGCAGCCGCCGCCTGCGCCTCGAGCTCGCGGGCGGCGGTGACGGCGGCCTCCATCTCGGCGATCGGCGTCAGGCGCATCTCGTCGGTCATGTGCGCGTGCAGGCTGAAGGTCAGCTGCCATGGCCAGTCGCCGTTGTAGACGGTCCGCATGGACGTCGTCGGGGTGACCGGGCTGCCCAGCTCGCCGAGGTCGACGATGAGCCCTTCCTCCAGCAGCGCGGACACCGGCTGGCGGTCGCGCAGGTGCGCGAACTCCCACGGGTGGACGGGCAGCAGCACGCGCTCGCCGAGGTCGGCCAGCGCAGCGTCCAGCGCCGCGTCGTCCACGGCCGCGTCGTCGCGCAGCAGCCGCTCGATGAGCGCGGCCGCGGAGCTCGCGGTGGCGCTCTGTTGCTCGACGAGCGAAGGATCGACGGCCAGCCACCGCAGCGCGAACTGCGCCCGGCGTTCGGGCGCGTAGGCCGCGATGTCGTCGGGCTCCATCCCCCAGCGGCTCAGCGTCGTGGGATGCGCCATGTGGCCGAGCAGGCCCGCCTGCTCGGAGTCGATGAAGCGCACCGGCTCGGCGTTCCACAGCTCGTCGACCTCGTCGGCCCGTGCGTCGAGGACGGTGCCGATCGCGTTGACGCTCTGGCGGATGCGCGACAGCAGCAGCGTGGGATCGGGCCCGCGCAGGTGGCGCGAGGTCATCTCCGGGCCGGCGTGCGTCTCGCCGAGCTCGTCGGCGAGCATCGCCATGAGCGTCTCGAGCGAGATCGCCCACGGCTCGCCGCCGGCCATCGCGATCTGCGCGGGAGTGCGGAAGCGGTGGCGGTGCGTCGGCGAGAGATGGCGGATGCCCGCGAGGACGGCGGTGCGGTCCTCGGGGAAGGGGAACACCGCGATGTACTCGTCCCCCTCCGCGGCGAGCTCGGGCAGCGTGGAGGCCGGCAGCGGGCGCCACTCGCCGCCCTCGCGGGTGTAGCAGTTCAAAACGGCCTCGGTGACCGCCCTCACCGCCGCGTCGAAGCCGGGGGTCCGCGGCCACTCGCGGACCTTCATCCAGGCTCGGTCCTTCAGATCGTCTTGGCTGTGCATGCTCGCTTCACACCTTTTGAATGCGCCGACGGCGCCGGGCTTACCTCGTTCGATGCTACGCAACTGCGAACATGTTTCCCGTGATCGGCCCGGGCGCACCCGCACCTGACTTCGAGCTGCCCGACCAGGATGGCGAAAGCGTCCGGCTGTCGGCCTTGCGCGGCCGCACGATCGTCCTGTACTTCTATCCCAGGGCCAACACCCCGGGCTGCACGACACAGGCCTGCTCGATCCGCGATCGCGATGCCGAGTACGCGGCGGCCGGCGTGAAGGTCATCGGCATCTCGCCCGACCCTGTCGCGAAGGTCAAGAAGTTCCACGACAAGAAGGACCTGAACTTCACGCTGCTGGCCGACGAGGATCACGCCGTCTGCGATCGGTACGGCGTCTGGGTGCAGAAGTCGATGTACGGCAAGACGTACATGGGTGCGCAACGTGCGACGTTCATCATCGACCGCGACGGCTGCATCCGCCACGTCATCCCGAAGGCCTCGCCCAAGACGCACGACGACGAGGTCCTCGAAGCCATCGCCGAGCTGAAGGCCGGGGCGTAGCGTCCGGCGGGGACGCTCGCGCACTGCGCGGCATCCGTCGTGCGGCCGGCGTTCGCTGAACCGTTCGTGCCTCGGGTGCGTACGTCCGTCGTATTGTGCGCGTCGTGTCGAGCTTCGGACCGCCGAGCTTCGAGATCGTGGTGAGTCCCGCTCCCGGCGACGGTGTCGTCGTCGCGCTCGTCGGCGAGATCGACCTCTCGACGGCGCCCGACTTCGAGACGGCGCTGCGCGAGCAGCTCGCCGCCGGTCCGGTGCGCCTGGATCTGCGCGGGCTGTCGTTCATGGACTCATCGGGTATCCGCGTCCTGGATGCGATCCTCCGAGATCTCCCGGACATGCGCGGCGAGCTGCTGATCGAGCCCACGCTGCAGCCGGCCGTACGTCAGGTCATCGCCCTCACCGGGATGACCGAAGCGCTGCCCTTCGACGGCCCGCCGCCGGCGGAGCCGAGGCCATGAGCGCGTTCGCGCGCAACAACGTCATCGTGCACGGCCCGAGGGACGCTCGGCCGATGATGTTCTCCCACGGCTTCGGCTGCGACCAGAACATGTGGCGCTTTGTCTGGCCGGCGTTCGCCGACGACTTCCGGATCGTCCTCTTCGACCACGTCGGCGCCG
The DNA here is from genome assembly GCA_019348435.1 of Actinomycetota bacterium. Taxonomy (GTDB): domain Bacteria; phylum Actinomycetota; class Thermoleophilia; order Solirubrobacterales; family Solirubrobacteraceae; genus CADCVQ01. The sequence goes on along the minus strand of JAHWJM010000069.1, from coordinate 5,838 downwards.
GCGGCTCGGACCCCGCTGCGTTCGACCGCACGCGCTATTCGTCGCTGCACGGATACGCCGACGACATCCTCGCGATCTGCGACGAGCTCGACCTCCGCGACGTCGTCTTCGTCGGCCATTCGGTCAGCGCGATGATCGGCGTGCTCGCCGCCGCCGAGCGGCCGGAGCGGTTCGCGAAGCTCGTCCTCGTCAGCCCGTCGCCGCGCTACCTCGACGACGAGGGCTACGTCGGCGGCTTCAGCGAGGAGGACGTCCAGGGCCTGCTCGACTCGCTGGAAAGCAACTACCTCGGGTGGTCGAGCGCGATGGCGCCGGTGATCATGGGCAACGAGGACCGCCCCGAGCTCGGCGAGGAGCTGACGAACAGCTTCTGTCGCAACGACCCGGAGATCGCCAAGCAGTTTGCCCGCGTGACCTTCATGTCCGACAACCGCGAGGACCTCGCGAGGGTGCACACGCCGAGCCTCGTCCTGCAGTGCTCCGACGACCCGATCGCCCCCGAGGCCGTCGGCCGCTACGTCGCCGGCCGCCTGCCCGAGAGCCAGTACGTCGAGCTCGAGGCGACCGGCCACTGCCCGAACCTCAGCGCGCCGCAGGAGACGATCGCCGCGATCAGGGCGTTCGTCGACGCGTGAGCGCCAGGCCGCGCGCGGACGTCGCGTGACGCAGGACGACGTACTGCTCGAGGAAAGCGCGGAGGAGCTCTTCGAGGATGCCCCCTGCGGCTATCTCACCTGCGGGGTCGACGGCACGATCCTGCGCGTCAACCGCACGTTCGAACGCTGGACCGGACACGACCGCGCGACCCTGCTGGGCACGCGCTTCCGCGACCTGCTCGCGCCGGCCGGGCGGATCTACCACGAGACGCACTACGTCCCGCTGCTGCAGATGCAGGGCACGGTGCGCGAGATCGCCCTGGAGATCCTGCGCGCCGACGGCACGCGCCTGCCGGCCCTGATCAACTCCGACCAGCGGCGCGACGACGACGGACGGCCGCGGATCATCCGCACGACGGTCTTCGATGCCACCGATCGCCGCGCCTACGAGCAGGAGCTGCTGCGCTCGCGCCGCCGCGAGCAGGAGATCGCCCAGCTCCTGCAGCGCAGCCTGCTCTCGGGCGAGCCGCCGTCGTCCGCCGAGATATGCGTCGAGGTCGTCTACCGCGCGGCGCAGCACGAGGTGGGCGGCGACTGGCACGACGCGTTCTGGCTCGACGACGAGCAGACCGCCGGCCTCGTGGTCGGCGACGTTGTCGGCCGCGGCCTCGAGGCGGCGGCGGTGATGGGCCAGCTGCGCAGCGCGATCCGCGCGCTCGCCTCGACCGGCCTCACCCCCGGGCCGCTGCTCGACGCGCTCGACGGCTTCGTCGCGCGCCACCGCGTCGGGCGGATGACGACGGTGGCCTACGCACAGCTCGACGTCGCCAGCGGCGAGCTGCTCTACGCGTGCGCCGGCCATCCCCCGCCGGTGCTGCTCGAGCCGGGCGAACAGCCCTGCTTCCTCTGGAACGGTCGCTCGGTGCCGCTGGACTCGGTCGCGCTTACCGGCCCGCGACCGCACGCCGCCGCGCAGCTCGCGCCGGGCGGCACGCTGCTGCTCTACACCGATGGGCTCGTCGAGCGCCGGGCCCAGTCGCTCGACGTCGGCCTGCAGCACCTGCTCGACGAGGCGGCGCATCACGAGGGCGAGAGGGTCGCGGCGATGCTGACACGCGTGGTTCAGGCGATGAGCGACGACCACAGCGACGACCTCTGCGTGCTCGGCGCCCACCGCAGGGGCTGAGCAGCGCCGGCAGACCTACACGCGCCGGCTGGGGCACATCCGCCGCAGCGCGCACGCGCCGCACGCCGGGCGCTGCGAGTGGCATGTCCGACGGCCGTGGCGCAGCAGGTTGACGTGCAGCTCGAGCTCCGCTCCCACGGGCGTGAGCGCGAGCATGGCGTCGTGGAGCTCCTCGAACGGCGCGCCGGGGCGCAGCAGGTGCAGCCGCATCGCGACTCGCGAGACGTGCGTGTCGACCGGCACGTCGCGCAGCCCGAAGGCGAACAGCAGCACGCAGGCCGCCGTCTTGCGCCCGACGCCCGGCAGCGCGCAGAGGTACGCCTGCGAGTCGACCACCGGCGCGTTGGCCATCCAGTCGAGGTCCAGCGGGTCGCCGATCGCGCGCAGGATCGCCTGGATGCGGGCCGACTTCACCTTGGAGATGCCGCCCGGCCGGATCGCCTCCTCGATCTCCTCCAGCGGTGCGTCGCGCACCGCCTCCCAGAGCGCGAAGCGCTCGCGCAGGCGCAGATAGGCGATGTCGCGGTTGCGGTCGTTCGTCGACTGCGAGAGCACCGTGAGGACGAGCTCGGCGATCGGATGGCCGTGCGGCCCGGCGACCGGGACGCCGTAGACGTCAGCCAGCCGCTCGCGGATGCGCGCGACGCGCGCGCGGCTCGGCGGCCGCCAGCCCGCTCGCGTGAGGCGGCTAGCGGGCGGCGCCCTCATCCAGGGCACCCCAGCGCTCGCAGGCGCGCGCGGCCTGCTCGGCGGCGGCCGGCAGCGCCGCGGCGAGCGCCGACGGGTAGTAGTCCGTCAGCCCGAGCTGGGCGACGAGCACGCCGAGGAACACGTCGCCGGCGCCGATCGTGCTCGCGACGCGTCCCACCGGCGCGGCGCGCACGTCGACCTGCATCCCCTTCGCGCGCAGGATCGCGCCACCGCTGCCGAGCGTGACGATGGCGTGCTTCGCACCGCCTGCGAGCAGCGATGCCGCCGCCGCCTCGGCGTTGCTCTCGCCCGTCATGAGCCGGGCCTCTGCGGCGTTGCACTTGACGAGGAACGCCTCGGGCACGCAGGCGTTGCAGGCGGCGGCCGCGCCGCTCGGGCTGTTGCGCCAGCGATGCAGGCGCACGCTCGGGTCGAAGACGACGGGCCGCCCCAGCTCCAGCGCGCGCTCGCGCGCGTCCATCGTCAGCTGCGCCGCGCTCTTGTCGGCCAGCGTGTTGGAGGTGAACAGCAGCGCATCGGTGGCCTCGACGGCCTCGGGCAGCAGCCCCTCGAGCACCCCCACGCTTGCGGCGACGCCGTCGCCGTAGAGCTCCCACGTGGGCTCGCCCTGCTCGTCGACGGTCGTGAACGCGATCGCGGTGGCGTGGCCCTTGGCGAGCGCAAACCAGCGCAGATCGATGCCCGCCGCCGCGAGCCGTTCGTGCAGCCACCGACCCCAGCGATCTTCGCCGGCGCCGCCGGCGAAGGACACCGCCGCTCCGTGTCGCGCCGCCGTCACCGCCACGTTGGCGATCACGCCGCCCGGCGCCGGGACGAACCCGTCCACCTCGTCGTAGGAGGAGGCCGGCCGATGGCAGATGAGATCGACGATCGCATCGCCGAAGCAGAGGGTCCGCACTAGTAGTGGTTGTCCCCGTGGGCGACCACGGGCGTGAGGCTATCGTCCGGCGCCGTGCTGACGGTGACCGAAGCGCTCCTCGAGCTCGACGACCAGCCCGTCTTCCTGCGGCGCGCCGGCGACGACCCGGTGCCGACGATCTACCTGCACGGCGTCCCGACGAGCTCGTTCGACTGGCTGGGCCCGCTCGCGCAGGGCGGCGGGATCGCGGTCGACCTGCCGGGCTTCGGTCGCAGCGGCAAGCGCGGCGACCTCGACTACTCGCTGGACGGCCACGTGCGCTTCCTCAACCGGCTGCTGGACGCACTCGAGCTCGACCGCGTGCGCCTGTGCGGCCACGACTGGGGCGCGGCCGTCGGCCTGGCGTGGGCGGCCGCGCAGCCCGCGCGTCTGCAGCGGCTCGTCATCGTCAACGCGATCCCGCTGCTGGGCGGCTTTCGCTGGCGCGGACCACGGCGGCTCGTGCGGATGCCGGTCGTCGGACCGATCGCCGTCGGCTCGGCCTGGAAGCCGATCCTGCGCCAGGTCTCGCGGCGCGTCTCGGCCACGCCCGGCCCGATGCCCGATGCGTTCGTCACAAGCGTCGCCGAGAGCTTCGACCTCGGCACCGAGCGCGCGACGCGGCTGCTGCTGCGCGACGCCGACCCGGAGGACCTTGCGCGCGCCGGCGCGAACCTGGCCGCGATCACCGCGCCCGCCCTCGTCGTCTGGGGAGAGCAGGACCCGTGGATCGCGCCGCGCTTCGGCTCTGGCTACGCGGCGGCGCTCGGCGACGCCACTCTCGAGCTCGTACCGGACGCGGGGCACTGGCCGTGGATCGACCGGCCGGAAGTCGGGACGCGGATCGTCGAGTACCTGTCTTCTTGACGTCGCCGATCGCCGAGCCGGCCGGTCACACGGGATCCGGCGCGGCTTCGGCCCTGGCTCGACCGTCGTCCGTCCGGCTCCCGCTGCGCCGATCGAGCTCATCCGACAGCGCCGGCAGGAGCGCGATGGCATCCGTCAGCCCGGCGTTGACGATGCGAAGGTTGTCGGGAGTGGCGCGCAGCTGCCGCTCCACCGCGCGCGCGCCAAAGGTGACCTCCGCCAGCGTGCTCACGATGGCCTTCAGACCCTGGGCAACCGCAAGCAGGTAGATCCCGAGGACTGCGACAAGAGCGACGACGACGACGACGCTCAACACGTACAGCGCTGCCGTGCTCACGAGTCGCCGCTCTCGCGCAGCTTGTCGTGACGCAGAAGCTGCGTATCAGAGATGATCCGTGGTGATCTCAAGACTTCCCCCTGGGCTTGGAGTACGACCGTCCTGCGGCCGCCGGGCGTCGCTGGATCACCCCCGGCGCGCCATGTTCGGGTCCAGCCGATCGCAGAGCGCAGACCCTCCGGCAGCCGTTCGGCTCACGGCGCTGACACTGCTGCGAAGGTTGGGGCGTGCTGCGCCGCCTGCCGAGTCCCTGGGTCGTCGCGGCGCTCGGCGCGGCCGTCTATCTGCTCATCGCACCGCCCAGCGCCGATCTCGCCGCCCAGGAGTACCGCGCCGACCTCGGCCTCACGCTGTGGAACAACGGCTGGTTCGCCGGCCACCACACGCCCGGCTACAGCGTCCTGTTTGCGCCGCTGGCCGGCACGCTCGGCGTGCGCGTGACGGGCGCGCTGGCGGCCGTCGCGGCGGCTGCGCTGTTCGCGCCGCTCGCGCGACGCCACTGGGGCGACCGGGCCGGCGGCGCTGGCCGAGCTGGCGCGGGGCCGCCGGCGCCAGAAGCGGGAGGCGCTGGCCCGCGCGCTCGACGGGCGGGTGCGCGACCACCACCGCTTCCTGCTGACGACGCACCTGGCGCACAGCGACTTCCTCGACGAGGAGATCGACCGGCTGGGCGTGGCGATCGCCGAGCGCTTGCGCCCTGTTGAGGAGACACTGAACCGCCTGGACACGATCCCCGGGGTAGACTGCCGGACTGCGGAGGTGCTGCTCGCGGAGATCGGCACCGACGTGGGGCGCTTCCCCACCGCCGGCCACCTGGCCTCGTGGGCGGGGATGTGCCCGGGCAACCATGAGAGCGGGGGCAAGCGGAAGGGCGGGAAGACACGCAAGGGCAGCAAGTGGCTGCGACGGGCGCTGGTGCAGGCGGCCCACGGGGCGGCCCGCACCAAGCAGGAAGGGCGGACCCGCCTGGCTCGGCGCTACCGGCAGTTGGTGGTGCGCCGCGGCAAGCAGCGGGCGGCTGTCGCCGTGGGCCACCAGATCCTCGTCACCGCGTACTGCCTGCTGTGGAGGCAAGAGGACTATACGGAAGTGACGCCCGCCGCGCTCGACGAGCGCCGGCGCGCCCGCGCCCGGCTCCGGGCCGTGCAGCAACTGCGCCAGCTCGGCTTCGAGGTCACCCTCACGCCCAAGGAGGCCGCGGCATAGACGAGGATTTTCTACCGAGTCCACATGAGGTGACACG
>JAHWJM010000068.1 GCA_019348435.1 Actinomycetota bacterium | reverse complement strand
CTCGGTCTCGGCGACCGCGCGCTTGGTGACGAGGTTGTAGACGTTCTGCGACCAGTTCTGCACGGTCGTGTAGCGGATCCGCGCGCCCGGCTTGGCGATCAGCTCGACCACCGCGGAGTGCAGCGAGTCCGTGCTCCACACCGGGGCGGTGCAGCCCTCGACGTAGTGCACGTAGGAGCCCTCGTCGGCGATGATCAGCGTGCGCTCGAACTGGCCCATGTTCTCGGTGTTGATGCGGAAGTAGGCCTGCAGCGGCATCTCGATGTGGACGCCCGGCGGGACGTAGACGAACGAGCCGCCCGACCAGACCGCGCTGTTGAGCGCCGCGAGCTTGTTGTCGTTGGCCGGGATGATCGTCGCGAAGTACTCCTTGATCAGGTCCTCGTGCTCGCGCAGGCCCGTGTCCATGTCCATGAAGATGACGCCCTGCGCCTCGAGCTGCTCGTTGATCTGGTGGTAGACGACCTCGGACTCGTACTGCGCGCCGACGCCGGCGAGGAACTTGCGCTCGGCCTCGGGAATGCCGAGCCGGTCGAAGGTCTTCTTGACGTCCTCGGGGACGTCGTCCCAGGAGCGCTCGGCCTTCTCGGACGCGCGCACGAAGTAATGGATGTTGTCGAAGTCGACCTCGGCCAGATGCGGCGAGCCCCACGTCGGCATCGGGCGGGCGAGGAAGTACTCCAGCGCCTTGAGGCGGAAGTCCAGCATCCACTGCGGCTCTGACTTGAACTCGGAGATCTTCTCGACGAGCTCCTTCGTCAGGCCCTTCGGCGCCTTGTAGAGATAGTTCTCAGCGTCGTGGAAGCCGTACTTCTCCGTGTAGTCGGAGTTGATTCCCTGCAGGCTTGCCTGCTCGGCGAGGGTCTCGGGAGTTGCCATAGCGGTTACTCAACCTCCAGCTTGATCATGTCGTCCTCGACGCGGACTGGGAACGTCTCGATGGGCACGTACGCCGGCAGGGTCATCGGCTTGCCGGTATGAAGATCGAACAGGGACCCGTGGCGCGGGCACTCGACCGTGCACCGCTCCGGGTCGAACTCGCCGTCGGCGAGGTTCCCGTCGTCGTGCGAGCAGCGGTCCTCGATCGCCAGCAGCTCGCCGTTGCAGTTGAAGACCCCGATCTCGAGGTCCTCCCACTCGACCAGGCGCGACGTGCCCGGCGGCAGCTCGGAGAGAAGGCAGATGTCGAGGATCTCGCTCATGGATGACAGCCGGCGCGCCAATCCCGTCCTGCGCACTCGGATTTGCTTTCACGGAGTGTAGCCGCCCGGGGCGCGGCGTGGTGGGATGCGGCAAGTCCGCGGAACGATCGACCTACAGCTGGTCGGCGCCCGTCGGGTGGCGCTCCAGCCCGCCCTCCGCCTCGCTCGGCGGCGTCTCGGGCTCCCAGTCCACCGGCTGGCCCAGCGCCGCACCCTTCAGCACCTTCAGCGTCAGCAGCGCGCACTTCATGCGCGTGGCGGAGATCTGGATGCCGAGCAGGTCCAGGATGTACTGGCGATCGAGCTTGATGAGCTCGTCGATCGTCATGCCCTTGACCTCGTCGGAGGTCATCGAGGCCGAGGCCTGGCTGATCGCGCAGCCGTGGCCGGAGAAGCGCAGATCGTCGATCTTGCCCTCGTCCGTCGTGCGGATCTCGACCGCGAGCTCGTCGCCGCAGAGCGGGTTTGAGTCCTTGAACGTCAGGTCGTGCGGGTCGAGGTGGCCCCAGTTGTGCGGGCGCTTGTAGTGCTCGAGAATCTCTTCGCGGTAGATCGAGTCCATGCTCATCGCGCTTCCTGGGTCGCGGTCATCCGAAGATCCTGCGTACGTCGTTGAGGCCGTCGATCAGCGCGTCGACGTCGGCGCGCGTGTTGTGGACGGCGAAGGAGGCGCGCGTGGTCGCGGCGACGCCGAAGCGCTGCATGAGCGGCTGTGCGCAATGGTGGCCGGCGCGGACGCAGACGCCGCTCGAGCCGAGGATCTCGGCAATGTCGTGCGGGTGGGCGATATCCAAGGTGAAGGCGACGAGCGCCCCGCGGCGATCGGCGTCGAGCGGGCCCATGAGCGTGACGTCGGGCAGCTCGGCGAGACGATCGAGCGCGTAGGCGCACAGGTCGCGCTCGTGCGCCCGGATGCTCTGCATCCCGATGCCGGCGACAAAGTCGACGGCGGCGCCGAGGCCGATCGCCTCGGCGATGTTCGACGTCCCGGCCTCGAACTTCGCGGGCAGCTGGCCCCAGCGGATCTCGTCGACGGAGACCGAGGCGATCATGTGACCGCCGCCGATGAACGGCGGCATCGCGTCGAGCAGTTCCTTGCGCCCGTGCAGGACGCCGACCCCCGTCGGGCCGTAGAGCTTGTGCCCGGTCCAGGCGTAGAAGTCGGCGTCGAGCTCGCCGAGGTCGACCGGCGTCTGCGGCACGGCCTGCGACCCGTCGACGACGACGACGGCGCCCGCGGCATGCGCGCGCCGGACGATCTCCGCGACCGGGTTGATCGTTCCGGCGGCGTTCGAGACGTGGCCGACGGCGACGAGCTTGACGTTGCCGGTGGCGAGCAGCTCGTCGAGCTGCTCGAGGTCGAGCATGCACTCGTCGTCGACCTCGACCATCTCGAACTGCGCCCCGGTCTGCCTGCAGAGCATGTGCCAGGGAACGAAGTTCGAGTGATGTTCGAGCTGCGTGACGACCACGCGGTCACGGGGCCCGACGTTCGCCCGGCCCCACGAGTAGGCGACGAGGTTCAGCGCCTCGGTCGCGTTCTTCGTGAAGATCGTGCAATCCGCCGGCCAGTTGACGAACGCCGCGATGCGGTCGCGCGCGCCCTCGAAGAGCTCGGTCGCCTCCGCTGCCAGCGCGTAGACGCTGCGGTGCACGGTGCCGCGATGGTGCTCGTAGTAGTCGGCCATCGCGGCGATGACCGGCTGCGGCGTCTGCGACGTCGCAGCCGAGTCCATGTAGACGATCCCCTCGCGCCGCAGGCAGGGAAAGTCGGTGGCCAGCGGCGTGTCGGCCAGAGTGCTCATCGGGAGGGCCCACCGTCCGGCTCGCGACGTACGACGGGCGAGCGAGGGTGCGCGCTCATCCGTGCGCCGGGGCGGCGCCGGCCTCTTCGCGGATCCCGGCGTACCCCTCGGCCTCGAGGCGGTCGACGAGCTCGGGCCCGCCCTCCGTCGCGATCCGCCCCTCGAACATGATCGACACGCGGGTCGGCGTGACCATGTGCAGGATGCGCTGGTAGTGGGTGATGATCAGGACGCCCATGTCCTCGCCGGAGGCGACGGTGTTGACGCCGTGCGCGACGACGTTGAGCGCGTCGATGTCCAGGCCCGAGTCCGTCTCGTCGAGGACCGCGAGCTTGGGCTTCTGCAGCGCGAGCTGCAGGATCTCCAGGCGCTTCTTCTCGCCACCGGAGAAGCCCTCGTTGAGGTAGCGCGAGCTGAACTCGCGCGGCACGTTGACGAGCTCCATCGCAGCCTCGACGGTCTTGCGGAACTCCTTGAGCGAGATGTCGGCCTCGCCGCGCGCCTCGCGGTGGGCGTTCATGACCATCCGCAGGTACTTCGTGATCGTCACGCCGGGGATCGCGACCGGGTACTGAAAGGCCATGAAGAGGCCCATGCGGGCGCGCTCGTCGGTGTCGGCCTCCGTGATGTCCTCGCCGCCGAACAGGATCTGCCCCTCGGTCACCTCGAGGCTCGGATGACCCATGACCGCGTTGGCCAGGGTCGACTTGCCGGAGCCGTTGGGGCCCATCAGCGCGTGGATCTCACCGGGCTTGACCAGGAGGTCTACGCCCTTGAGGATCTTCTCGTCCTCGACCTGGACGTGGAGGTTGCGGATCTCAAGCTCGGGCATGGTTGTCCTCGTGTTCTCCTTCGTACCGGATGGCCTGATGGATCAGGCGGGAGCGGGGGTTCGTTCGCCAGGCGCCGCGCGCTCGCCGGCGCGCGGCAGCTGGCGGGACTGAAACTCGATGAGCTCGGCCAGCGACGTCTGCGCGAGCGTATTGCTGACGCCGACCTGGACGCGGGTCCACAGCAGCTTCGTGGCGCAGCCGCGGCCGGAGTCGTCGTGGTGTGAGCACAGCACGCGGCCGTCGTCGGCGCGGTCGTCGACGAAGCACTCCATCGGCGCGAGCGAGCCCTCCAGGGCGAGCACGACCTCGTCCATCCTGATGTCCGTCGGCTTGCGCGCGAGCACGTAGCCACCGTGCGCGCCACGCGTGCTCTGGACGAGGCCGGCGCGCTTGAGCAGCGCCACGATGCGCTCGAGGTAGGCGAGCGGCAGGTTCTCGGTGTCGGCGATCACCTTCAGCGAGACGGGCTGGTCCTGACCCTGGCGCCCGATCTCGATGAGCAGGCGAACGCCGTACTCGGCCTTCGTCGTGAAGAACACGGGCTAATCCTACCAGTGCGGTCGGGATAGCGGTCCGACGAGCGCCATCGGCACGAGGTGGCGCGGCAAGTCGGTAGAAGACGTCCATATGCCGGAGTTCAAGCCAGGCGACGTCTTCGTCGACTATCGCATCGAGGGGCTCGCCGGCCGCGGCGGGATGGGCGTCGTGTACCGCGCGACGCAGCTCAGCCTCGAGCGCACCGTCGCGCTGAAGGTCATCGCGCCCGCGCTCGCCGACGACGAGGACTTCCGCCGGCGCTTCGTCGCCGAGTCCAAGGCCGCCGCGTCGGTCGAGCACCCCAACGTGATCCCGGTCTACTACGCCGGCGAGCGCGAGGGGGTGCTGTTCATCGTCATGCGCTACGTCGACGGACCCGACCTGCGCGCGCTCGTGCGCGCCGAGGAGCGCCTGGCGCCCGAGCGCGCCGCGCACATCGTCGCGCAGCTCGGCGGGGCGCTGGATGCGGCCCATCGCCACGGCCTCGTGCACCGCGACGTCAAGCCGGCGAACGTGCTGCTCGGCGGGGACGACCATCCCTACCTGACGGACTTCGGCCTGACGAAGCGCACGGCGACGAGCGCCGGCGGCGAGCTCAGCCGGGCGGGTGGCTGGGTCGGCACGCTCGGGTATGTCGCGCCCGAGCAGATCCGCGGCGAGCGCGTCGACGCGCGCACCGACGTCTACGCGCTGGGCTGCGTGCTCGTCTTCGCGCTCACCGGCAAGGCGCCGTACTCGGGCGACAGCGATGAGGCGACGCTGTGGGCACATCTCAACGCGCCGCCGCCCACCGAGTCGGTGCCACCTGACTTCGAGGGTGTCGTCGCGCGTGGGCTCGCGAAGGACCCCTCTGACCGCTACCCGTCCGCCGGCGATCTCGGGCGTGCCGCGCTGCGCGCCGCCGGGCGCAGTGCGACGACGGTGCCCGAGCGCAACGTCGGGCGCGGCCCCGCGGCGCCGGCGACGGAGGAAACCGCCGCGACCCCCGGGCGGGGCGCAGCGGCACCGCCGGTGGTGGCCGATCCCGACGGCGACACGCGGCTGTCGCCCGCCGAGGCCGGGACCGCCGCGGCGCCCGCCGCGGGTGGCGCCGACGGGAGCGGCGGGATGGGCGGGCGGCGGCGTGCGGCGCTGGCGGCCGGTGCCGTGCTGCTCGTCGCGCTCGCAGTTGTGCTGGCGCTGCTCAGCGACAGCGACGACGGCGGGACCGGGACACCGGCGCCCACGACCGCCGGCGACGGCGACCGCACGCGTTCGGCGGCGGTCGTCGACGTCACTCGCACCGAGCTGCTGACGCGGCCCAACGCGCTGACGATCGCCTCCGGCCACGTCTGGGCCCTCAGCAACCGCACCGGCGACCTCGTCCTCGTCGACGCCGAGACCGGCGAGCCGCGCGAGCGGCTGAACGTGGGCAAGGGCGGCAGCTCGCTGGCCGCCGGCTTCAACTCGGTCTGGGTGACGAAGGAGACCACCAGCTCGGTGCTGCGCTTCAACGCCAGGAGCCGTCGCCGCGCGACGGGCGGGTCGATCAGGATCGCGCAGCCGGGGCGCAACGTGGCCGTCGTCACCGGAGCCCGCGCGGTATGGGTCGGCGTGCGCAACGACAGCCCCGACGACCGCAGCCCGGAGGCCGTCGTGCGGATCGACCCGACGACACGCGCTCAGCGGACGATCGAGATCGCCGGCGGCGTGCAGGACCTAGCGGTCGGCGAGGGCGCCCTCTGGGTGTCCAACCGCTTCGGCTCGACCGTGACGCGGATCGGCGTGAGCGACGGCCGGCGAGCCGTCATCTCGGTCGGCGCCGGCCCGAAGGGGATCGCCGTCGGCGAGGGCGCGGTGTGGGTGGCGTCCTCTGGCGGCGACGAGATCACCCGCATCAACCCGCGCAGCCTGCAGACGCGATCGATCGCGCTCGGCGCGATCCCCGAGCGCCTGACGGTCGGCGGTGGCTCGGTCTGGGTCACGGCGCGGGAGGCCGGGCGCCTCATCCGGATCGACGCGCACACGCGCGAGGTGCTCGAGCGAGTCGACACCCGCCCGCGGCCGTACGCCCTGGACGTCACGCGCGGGCGCGCGGTCTGGGTGACGATCCTCGACGACAACGGCCTGCAGCGCGTGCGTTTCGAGCCCCGGCGCGGCTGAGGGCGCCGCCCGCCGCTACAGGTCGCGGCGCGACACGACGCCGTCCTGCAGCGCGCGCATCGCGAGGTACGAGCGCTTCTGGTTCTGCGGCAGGTGCTGGACGCCGAAGTAGCCAAACAGCGTGCGCAGGTGCGCCTTGACGGCATCGATCGAGAGAAACAGCTCGTCTGCGATCTGCTGGTTGGTCGCGGGGGTGGCCAGCTCGGTGTCCTTGTAGGGCCGGCACAGCGCCGCGAGCACCGCGCGCTGCGTCGCGCTCAGCTCGGGCAGCTCGGGCCGGCTGCCGGCGGCGACCGTAGGCCTGGAGTCGGGCGACTCAGGCACGCGGTAGGCGATGTGCGTGCGCCCGACGCGCAGCACGTCGCCATCGCGCAACCGCTGGCGGCCGGAGATCCGCTGCCCGTTGAGAAACGACCCGTTGCGCGAGAGCCCGTCGTCGGAGACCGTCCACTCGCCGCCGAGGCACTCGAGCTCGGCGTGCAGGCGCGAGACCTCGCTGTCCCATTCCAGCGCGACGTCGTTGCCGGTGCCGCGGCCGATCGTGACGCGCTTGGTGGCGGCGTCGAGCACGTGCAGGCGCTGGCGGCCCGCGCCATCGCGCAGGACGAGGAACGGCGTTCCCGCGCGCTCGGCCTCGATGCGCTCGCGCAGCTCGGCGGGCGTGGCGGCGTGCGCGGCGAGCGGTGACTGATCGGCCTGCTGTGCCACAACGCTTGAGCTTGCCACATCGCCAGGTCAACCCATCCTGGGTGGAGCAGCGCCACACCTGAGGGTGCGAGGTGTGACCCCGGGGGTGCCGCCCGCCCGCGGGCCCCGCGTGATCTTGCTCACAACGCCGAATGGCAAGGAGCCGCCCGCGATGCACCACCTCTCCCGTCCCGTCATCCCGCTCACGACGCTTTCCGACGACGAGCTCGTAACGCGCTTTCGCGCCGGCGACGACGCTCCGTTCGACGAGATCCACCGCCGCTACCACCGCGCGCTGCTGGGCTTCGCGCGGCGCACGCTCAGCACCACCGGGCGCGACGCCGAGGACGTCGTGCAGGACGCGTTCATCCGCGCCTACCGCGGGCTGCGCGCCACCGACAGGCCGATGGCGCTGCGCGCGTGGCTGTACATGATCGTGCGCAACCGGGCGCTCGACGAGCTGCGCTCGCGCGACCGCCCGGCCGCGTTCGACGACGAGTTCGCCCTCGAGGCCATTGCCACCGCCGACGCCGCGCGCTGTTTCGAGCAGCGCGACGAGGTGCGCCGGCTCGTCGGCGAGATCGCGCGCCTGCCCGACCGCCAGCGGATGGCGCTCGTGCTGCGCGAGTTCGATGGCTGCTCGCACCTCGAGACGGCGGCGCGCCTGCACACGACGGTGCCGGCCACGAAGTCGCTGATCATCCGCGCGCGGTCGAACCTGCACGCGGCGGTGCGTGCCGCGTAGGCGGGCACGCGCGGGCCCGACACCAGGCGGTAGTCTCGGCGCACCGTGGACGTCAGCCAGATCGAAGAAGCGCTCGGACGCCTGGAGGAGGGCCTCTCCGAGGCGCGCATGGCCACGGAGATGATGGCCGAGGGCGACGTCAGCGCCCTCGGCGACCTCAACGCCGTCATCGACGCGATGGCGCTGGAGATCGCCGAGCTGAAGGGTCGCACGAGCGGAGGGATCGGGTAGCGCCTGGCAGCAGCTACCGTTGTGTACCTCTCGGAGAACTGCGGACGCCAAGGGACGGGCAGCCGCACAGCACGAAAGGACAATGATGGAAAGCGCTGTGTGCGCGCAGGACGTCGAGCCGTGCGCGAACGAGCGGCTCGATCGCATCGTGACGGGAACCGTCACCCTCGTTCCGTTCCTCCTGCTCGCGGTCGCCGCCTGGCAGGCGTGGCAGAGCCTGCTGGCCTGGCACGACATCGTGGTCTTCGCCGTCATGTACGTGCTGACCGGCCTGGGCATCACCGTCGGCTTTCACCGCCATTTCACGCACCGGGCGTTTGTGACCAGCAAGCCCGTGCGCGCCACGCTCGCGATCCTCGGCACCGCCGCGATCGAGGGCCCGATCACCGCCTGGGTCGCCGATCACCGCAAGCACCACGCGTTCTCCGACCAGTTCGGCGATCCGCACAGCCCGCACGTCGACCACGGCCACGGCGTGCGCGGCGCCCTGCGCGGTCTCGCCCATGCGCACCTCGGGTGGTTGTTCCTGCACACCCAGCGCGGCAACAAGCAGCGCTACGCACCGGACCTCGTCCGCGACCCGCTGATCGCCTACATCGACCGCACGACGCTGCTGTGGATCGCGCTCGGGCTGGCGGCGCCCTTCGGCCTGGGCTACGCGCTCGGCGGCACGCTGACCGCCGCGCTCACCGGACTGCTGTGGGGCGGCGCGGTGCGCGTCGTGCTGCTGCACCACGTGACGTACTCGATCAACTCGCTGTGTCACTTCTTCGGCCGCAAGCGCTTCGACAGCGGCGACGAGTCGCGCAACCTCGCGTGGCTGGCGCCGCTGTCGTTCGGCGAGGCCTGGCACAACAACCACCATGCGTTTCCGACGTCGGCCGCGCACGGGCTGCGCCGGTATGAGCGGATGCTCGATCCCAGCGCGATCGTCATCGCGACGATGGAGCGGCTGGGCTTGGTCTGGGACGTCGTGAAGATCAGCCCGGAGCGCCAGGCCGCGAAGGTCGTCGCCGTCACGTAGCCGCGACGGCGGGCGCCGACGCAGCCGCAGCTCCCGGTGCTCGACACCTTCCGGGGCCTCGCAGCCGTCGGCATCCTGCTCTACCACTGCTGGCTGGTGTCCGGCGAGCCCGCTCTGGGCGGGGGGCCGCTGCGCGACGTGCTCTCGTCGAGCGTTCTGGCGGTCACGCTGTTCTTCGTCCTCAGCGGCTTGTGCTGTTTTTGCCGGTCGCGCGGCGCGACGGCGAGTTCGGCTCGGCTGTGGTTCTGGCGGTTCGCGTGGCAGGCGGTGGTCCTGGCGGTGGTCGTCCGGGTGCTGGGGCGACTGGCGCTCGGCGACGTACGCGGCCAGCCGAGCGAGAGCGTGCTGCTGTCGTCCTTTCCCCTGCACCTGACGCGCTCGCGGTCACGGGCGGCCCAGACGCCGGCGACGTGCGCGACAGCGTGCGCGGCGAGGCGCTGCTGATGGCGCTGCTGCCGTTGCTCTTTGGCGGCACCGTCCTGGGGATCGCGCTGGCGCCGGAGCGGGTGCGGGCGTGCATCTCGGTGGCGCCGCTGCGCCGGGTCGGCACCGTCAGCTACGGCGTGTTC
>JAHWJM010000067.1 GCA_019348435.1 Actinomycetota bacterium | reverse complement strand
GACGCTGCGGACCCCGTGGACGGCCGCCGCGACCTCTTCGGCCGCGGCCAGCACCTCGCCGGTGGGCACCTCGCCGCGGAGGTGGACGATGCCCTGGAACGCGTCGACCTGGATGCGCTGCCGCCGCGTGCGTGGGTCACGCCCGAGCGCCTCGGCCACCGCGATCTCCAGATCGTCATCGGCCACGAGCTCGTTGCGCACCCCCAGCACGCCGAAGACCCGGCGCGCCGCCGCCTCCGCCCGGCTGGCGGCCGGCGCCGCCCAGCGAAGACGGCGGCGCCGCGGAGCGCGCGCGGCGGTAGGACGGGCGCATGGATCTGGGGCTGCGCGGCAAGGCCTGCATCGTCACCGGCGCGACGCGCGGCATCGGCCTGGAGAGCGCGCGGATGCTCGACGCCGAGGGCGCGCACGTGCTGTCGGTCGCGCGATCGGGCGACGGCGTCTTTCATGCCGACGTCACGAACCCCGACGACGCGGCAGCGATCGTGGCCGCGTGCGTCGAGCGCTTCGGCACCGTCGACGTGCTCGTCAACAATGCGGGGACGAGCTTCGTGCGCCCGCTCGAGGAGCTCAGCGACGACGACTGGCAGTCGCAGTGGGAGCTGCACGTCATGGGGCCGATGCGGCTCATGCGCGAGGCGGCGCCGCTCATGGCCGCCCGCGGCGGCGGGCGGATCGTCAACGTCTGCTCGTCGGCGGGCAAGCGCCCGTCGCTGACGAACCCGGCCTACGCCGTCACGAAGGCTGCGCAGCTGTCGCTCTCGCGCGTCTTCGCCGACCGCTACGCGGCGGACGCCGTGCTCGTCAATGCCGTCGCGCCGGGCGCCGTGTCCTCGCCGCTGTGGACGGGCACGGGCGGCCTCGCCGAGCAGGCGGCGGCCGCTCAGGGGATCACGCCCGAGTCGGCGCTCGCCGCGCAGGCCGCGAAGATCCCGCTCGGCCGCATGGCGTCGGCCGACGAAGTCGCATCGGTGATCGTCTTCCTGTGCTCGCAGCGCGCCTCGACCGTCACCGGCGCCGCCTGGTCGGCAGACGGCGGCACGGTCGCCACCATCATCTGAGACGCGGCACGTCCGCGGGGCCCGAGGGCGGCGCCTGCTAGAACTCGCGACCGCATGGCCGTGAACACCGACGCCATCGGCAAGCGCTTCGCACCGGCGACCTACGCCGTCGGCCGCGAGAAGATCCGCGAGTACGCGCGTGCCGTCGGGGAGACCAACCCGCTCTATCTCGACGTCGAGGCGGCGCGCGCCGAGGGCTACGACGACGTCGTGGCGCCGCCGATGTTCGCCGTCGTCTACAGCCTGCCCGCCGTCTGGCCGGCACTGTTCGACGAGGAGGTCGGGATCGACTTCGGCCGGATGGTGCACGGCGGCCAGGAGTTCGAATGGGGGCCCGTCGTCGTCGCGGGCGACGAGATCACGACGACGGCGACCCTCAAGGACGTCAGCGAGCGCCGCGGCAATGGCTTCTTCGTCTTCGAGTCGGTGTCGGTCAACACCCGCGGCGAGACGGTTTGCACGGCGCTGTGGTCGAACATCGTGCGGGCGGTCTGATGCAGGCCGGTGACGAGCTCGAGCCGCTGTCGGTGACGCCCGACAAGCTCCTGACCGTGCGCTATGCGGGGGCCTCGGGCGACTTCAACCCGATCCACATCGACGACGAGTTCGCGCGCCAGGTCGGGCTGCCGGGGCGGATCCTGCACGGCCTGTACACGATGGCGCAGGTCGCACGGGCCCTCACGGACACGGGCGGCGGGCCCGCGTCGCTCAAGCGCCTGAGCGTGCAGTTTCGCGGCATGGGCGTGCCCGAGGTCGAGCTGAGGGTGACGGGCAGCGTGCGCGAGGTGCGCGACGACGGCACCGTCGTCGTCGAGACCAGCTGCGAGCAGGACGGCAAGCGGATCATCCGCAACGCCGAGGCGCAGCTACGCGTCGAGCCGTAGCGCCGTCCCGATGCGGGCGATGGTCTGGCGCGGGTGGTCGACGAGCTGTCGCCAGGTGATCCGCAGGACGCGGTGGCCGGCGGCTTCGAGGATCGCCTGCTTGTCGGCGTCGTCGGCACGGGTGAGCGGGTCGTCGTGCCAGGCCGCGCCGTCGAGCTCGATGATCACGTTTCTGTCTCGCCACAGGAGGTCGGGGCGGATCCTCCGCTCGTCGAGCACAAGCTGCGCGTTGACGTCCGGGCGATCGATTCCTGCGGCCGCAAGCAGGTTCAACGCCCTGTCCTCGAGCTCGCTGCGGGTCGGGACGTAGCCGTCGCTGAGGAGGGCACGCAGCTTCGCCGCGCCGGGGCGGTCCCGCGACCGGTCCAGGATCTCGGTGAGCTGGCGCACGCTCACGATCCCCTCGGCGAAGGACTGGCGGACCATCCGCCGCAGTGCTGTCGGCGGCATCTCTGCCGCGAGGTCGAGCAGCGTGCGCGCGGGGGAGGTGATGAGGATGTTGTCGCGCCGCCAGACATCGCGCCGGTCCAGCGAGCGGGTGAAGCACAGCCGGATCCCCGGCAGCCGGCGTCCTCCGCCGCGCCGCACGATGACGTCGACGCGGCGCGGTTGCCAGCGCCGCATCTCGTGCCAGCCGGCGGCCGCGTACCGAGCGAGAACCGCATCATCGCCGCACGCGAGGACGGCGGCCGTGAACGTCCCGCGAACGGCGAGCGAACCGCTGCCAACGGCGTAGACGCCGCGGTGGATGCGGTGCAGCTGCCCGCGTCGAAGACGGACCGTGATCGCGCTGCTGTTCAGGCCGCATCCGTGCAACTGTCGCGCCGACACGACGCCGTTCTGCTCGGCCGCGAGTCGTGCAACCGCAAGGTCCGCGTGCATCGCAACTTTCGGAGGCTGAGCCTTTGAAACTTGCGCCACCAGCGCATGGTGTCGCTGTGCGCGTCACAGCTCAGCACCTCTTCGTCAGAACTTCGCGCAGAACCGCGCGCAACCGAACCTCGAGACGCAGGGCGGCCCGCCGGAGGCGGGCCGCTCTGTCTGATCACTCACCCGGAGGGGCGACCGCCGTGGGTCTAGCCGACGCCCAGCTGCTCCGCGGCGCGGCGGGTGCCCTCGACGCGGTTGGCGATCTTCTGGAACGCGATCTCGCGGGCGTAGTCCGGCGAGCCGTGGTTGGGCTTCTCGTCGATCGAGAACGGCGAGAACCCGCAGTCGTCGGTCGTGCCGAGGCGCTCCTTCGGGATGAAGTTCGCGGCGCGGACGATCGCATCGCAGATCTCCTGCGCGCTCTCGGGACGCGGGCTGAGCGGGTTCGTCACGCCGATGTAGCACATCTGCGGCACACCGTTGGCGTCGTCCCGGCTGTGCTCTCCGAGCATCCTGTACACCGGCTCCTTGTCCCGCTCGCTCGCCAACTGGATCAGGAAGTAGCCCGCGTTGAGCTGGAACATTGTTCCGAGCAGGTCGCTGTACGGAACATCGGCGCTATGGACCGAATCGCGGTCGCCGCCAGGGCAGGTGTGGATGCCGATGCGGGATCGCTCTTCCGGGGTAAATCGATCGAGCACGCGGTTGATCAGGTCGATGAAGTGCGGAAGCATCCCGGCACCCGTCCACGGGTTGCGGGGATCGGCCCGGGTAGCGAGCCTTCCCTCGGTGAAGTCGATCGACACCCGAGCCGCCCCAGCGTCGAACGCCTTGCGGATGTCGGTCACGCACTCCTGGACGATGTCCTCCTCGAACTCCTCACGCGAGTAGCCCGAGACCGGATCGTTGAGCGGGTACAGCAGCGCGAGCATCGACGGCGCGATGACCGCCTGCTTCATCGGCTTGGAGGCGTAGGGAAGCGACTTCTTCAGCGTGTCGGCGGCGTAGAAGTTGTACTTCAGCGGACCGCCGGTGAGCTTGGGCAGCTGGCGGCCGTGACCGTCGGCGAAGATCGCGAAGAACTGGCCACCCGGCGCGAGGTTCTCGGCGAGACCCGTGCCGGCCAGCGTGTCGGCGATCGGATACGTCGCAAACGACGACCAGCGCTGCTCGCCGTCGGAGATGATCGGTGATCCCGTCGCCTCGAAGCGCTCGATCGACTCCTTGGCCGCTTCGTCCTGCAGCTTCTCGAGATCCTCCTTGGAGATCTTGCCCTCGTCGTACTCGGCGTAGGCCGTCTGCAGCTTGGCCGGCCGCGGCAGGGAACCGACGGGCTCGGTGGGAATTCCCGTGTCGGTCCTGGGGTCGTACTCGCTCATGCGTGTCTCCTCGTGTTGGTCTCTTGCAGGCTGCTAACCGCCGCGTGCGCTTGCGAAGCGGCGGATGCGCCGCGCTTCTCGCCTGGGCCGACTCCCACGTAAGTTCCCTTGTGCGTGTGAGAGACAGACCCGTCTCCTCAGCGTCGAATCTATCTCCGAACCGCCGATCGCGTCAACCTGTTCGCCGCCGCCGCCGACCGGCGCTCGTACAATCGACCGCGTGCTCACGCCGCGCCAAGAGCTGATCCTGCGCAAGGTCGTGCTCGCCTACCAGGCGACCGTCCAGCCCGTCGCATCGCGCACGCTCGCGGCCGACCCCGACCTGCAGGCCGGGCCGTCGACGGTGCGCCACGAGCTCGCGATGCTCGAGGAGCACGGGCTGCTCGCGCATCCGCACACCTCCGCGGGGCGCGTGCCGACCGACATGGGCTTTCGCTACTTCGTCGACCGCCTCCTGCCCGACAAGCGCGAGCGCGCAGCGCTCGAGCTCGAGCTCACGCGCCGCGAGGTCGACGAGGCGATGCGCGCTACGACCGAGACGCTCTCGCAGATCACCAACCTCCTGGCCATCGTGTCCGCCCCGCCGCTGGACACCGCGACGATCCGCCACATCGAGGTGCTGCTCCTGCAGCCGCAGATCGTGATGGTCGTGATCATCACCTCGACCGGCGGCGTCTCCAAGCGCGTCCTGACCTTCTCGGCGGCTGTCGACAGCGGCCTCGTCGCCTGGGCGGCGGAGTTTCTCAACGAGCAGCTCGCCGGCATCGACCTCGGCGCGCGCAAGCTGCATGCGCGGCTGGCGGACCGGACGCTCCCGTCGAGCGAGCGCCGCTTCCTGGACTCGCTCATGCCGGCGTTCACCGATCTCGCGGCGACGGCCGAGGACACGCTGTACGTCGACGGCGCGGCGCGGCTGCTGCACGAGCACCGCTTCCACGACCTCTCGCAGATCAACGCGCTCATGGGGATGCTCGAGGGACGCGTCGCCCTGCTGGAGATGCTGCGCAACGCGCTCGGCGACCGCAGCGACGTCGTCGTGCGCATAGGCGCCGAGAACGAGGCGCCGGGCCTGCGCTCCCTGGCGATGGTCGCCGCCGGCTATGGCCTGCCGTTGAGGCCGCTGGGCACGGTCTCGCTGATCGGACCGGTGGCGATGGACTACGCGGCGACGATCGGCGTCGTCCGCGAGGCTGCCACCCAGCTCTCGCGCTTCGTCGAAGACGTCTACGACGCGTGACCAAGCGCGACTGCTACGAGGTGCTCGGCGTCGGCCGCGACGCCGACGAGGGCGAGCTCAAGACGGCCTTTCGCAAGCTCGCGCGCGAGCTGCATCCCGACGTCAACAACCACGACCCGCAGGCCGAGGAGAAGTTCAAGGAGTGCGCCGAGGCGTACGAGATCCTCTCCGACCCCGAGCGCCGCCAGGTCTATGACCGCTACGGCCACGAGGGCCTGAGGCGCGGCGGCCAGGCGCCCAGCTACGAGGGCTTCGGCTCGATCTCGGACCTCTTCGAGACGTTCTTCGGCGGCGGCTTCGGCGGCGGCATGGGCGCGCGCTCGGGCGGCGACGTGCAGGCCACGGTGGAGATCACGCTCGAGCAGGCGGCCGCCGGGGCGCCCGTCGACGTGGGCTACGAGGTCGTCGACCGCTGCGGGCGCTGCCACGGCAACGGTGCCGAGCCGGGCACGCCGATCAAGACGTGCCATCGCTGCGACGGCAACGGCGTCCTGCAGGCCGTCAGCCGCACGCCGTTCGGTCAGATCGCGCGGACGGTCTCCTGCGACGTCTGCGGCGGCGACGGCAAGGTCGCCGAGAAGCGCTGCAGGCACTGCGGTGGACGCGGGCGCGAGGTGCTCACGCACGCCGTCAGCGTCGACATCCCGGCCGGGATCGCCGACGGCCAGCGCATCCGCCTGACCGGGCGCGGCCACGCCGGCGACGCGGGCGGTCCGCAGGGCGACCTCTACGTCCACGTCACGATCGCCCCCCACGAGCAGTTCATCCGCGATGGCAACGATCTCGTCACCGTCGTCGACGTGCCGGCCCCGATGGCGGCGCTCGGCGCGAAGCTCGAGGTGCCGACGCTCGAGGGCGTCGAGGACGTGCACATCCGCCCGGGCACGCAGCCCGGCGAATCCTACGAGCTGCGCGGGCGCGGCATGCCGCACCTGCGCCGGCCGGGCCGCCGCGGCGACCTGCGCGTCATCGCCAACGTGATCATCCCGCGCCAGCTCACGGACGAGCAGAGGCGGCTGATGGAGCGCCTGGCGGAGACGATGACCGACTCCAACACGAAGTCCGAGGAGTCGATGTTCGCCAAGCTCAAGCGCGCCCTGCAGGGTTGACAGCGCCATTGTCGCCGGTGGTCATCGTCGAGCCGAACCGGCGTCGCTCACGATGATCCGCCTGGCGATCCGCGTCGCCCGCGCGGAGGCGGAGGTCGCGCTGGCCGAGCTGCTGGCGCTGGCGCCAGCCGGGGTCGAGGAGGTCGATCACGGGGAGACCGTCGAGTACGCCGTCTACGGCGCGGAGGGCGAGCTGCCGACGCTGCCCGCGGTGCGCGCCGCCGCCGGCGACGCGCTCGTCGCGGTGACCACGACGCGGATCGCCGACGACTGGGCCTCGCGCTGGCGCGACTTCCACGTGCCGGTCACGATCGGCGGGCGGCTGCACGTCCGTCCGCCGTGGGCGGACCCGCCGGCGGACCCGGGAAGCCTGCTGGACATCGTCATCGAGCCCAACCAGGCCTTCGGCACCGGCGCGCACGCGACGACGCGGCTGTGCCTGGAGGCGCTGCTCGCGCTGGACGAGCCCGGCGGGCCGCTCGTCGACCTCGGCTGCGGCTCGGGCGTACTCGCGATCGTCGCCGCCAAGCTGGGCTGGAACCCCGTCAGCGGCCTCGACCACGAGCACACGGCCGTCGAGGCCGCGCGCGAGAACGCGCGGGCCAACGCCGTCACGCTCGACCTGCGCCACGGCGACCTCCTGCACGGCGACGGCGCGGCGCCGAGTGCGCCGACGGTCGTCGCCAACCTGCTGCGCCCGCTGCTGGCGCACATCGCCGAGAACGGCTTTGCGGGCGAGCCTCCGCGCACCCTGATCGTCAGCGGCCTGCTGCGCACGGAGGCCGACGCGATCGCGGGCGCGTTCGCGCGCGAGCAGGGGCTGCGCGAGCAGGCGCGGCGCGAGCACGGCGACTGGGCGGCGCTGACGCTCGTGCCCTGAGCGCCGAGGCCCTTGAGCATGCGCCGGTTCAAGCGGCGCTGACGCGGATACGCTGCGGCCTCATGGCGTGGAACGTGATCATCGCCGGGGGCGGCTTCGGCGGCTTCTACGCGGCGCGCACGCTCGCCCGGGTCCTGCCGCCGCACAGCGCCCGGTTGCGCCTCGTCACCGAGGACAACTTCATGCTCTACACGCCGCTGCTGCCGGGCGCCGCGGCCGGCACGCTCGAGCCGCGCCACGTGGTCGTGCCGCTGCGCGAGGAGCTCGACGAGTCGATCCACCTGCGCCTGGGCAAGATCACCGGCGCTTCGCCGGAGCGCAACGTCCTGCACGTCCGATCGCTGGACGGCACAGAGCACGCGCTCGCCTACGACCAGCTCATCGTGTCGGTGGGGTCGGTGAGCCGCACGCCGCCGGTCCCCGGCGTCGAGGAGCACGCGCTGGGCTTCAAGTCGCTGCCCGAGGCGATCGCCGTGCGCAACCACGTCATCCGCACGCTGGAGATCGCCGAGACGCTCGAGGACGACGAAGCCCGCCGGGAATACCTGACGTACGTCTTCGTCGGCGCCGGCTACGCCGGGCTCGAGGGCCTCGCGGAGCTGCAGGACTTCGCGGCGGACGTCATCGACCTCTACCCACGCTGTGGCGTCACCGGGATGCGCTGGATCCTCGTCGAGGCCAACGACCGCGTCATGCCGGAGATCAGCGCGAAGCTCGCCGACTTCGCCGTGCGCGAGCTGCGCTTCCGCGGCATCCAGATCCGCACGGACACGACGCTCGACGAGGTCACGGCACGCAGCGCGCGCCTCAGCGACGGCGACGTCGTCCCGACGCGCACGCTGGTATGGACGGCCGGCGTCGAGCCCAACCCCGTGATCGCCGCGCTCGGCCTGCCGCTCTCGGGCGAGGGACGGATCGTCACCGACAGCCACCTGCAGGTAGCGGGGTTCGACAACGTCTGGGCGATCGGCGACGGCGCTGCGGTGCCCGATCCCGCGCGCAAGGGCAGGTCCTGCCCGCCCACGGCGCAGCACGCCATCCGTCAGGGCAAGGTCGTCGGGCGCAACGTCGCCAACGCGATCGGCGGCGGCGGGCGGTCGCGGTGCTTCACCTACAAGACGAAGGGCGTCTTCGTGGACATGGGCCGGCGCAAGGCGGTCGCGACGACGGGGCCCATCACCTGGAGCGGCATGCCGGCTTGGATGCTCGCCCGCACGTACCACCTCGCGATGATGCCCGGCGTCGGCCGCCGCGCTCGGCTGCTCGTCGACTGGAACATCGGCCTGCTGTTCGGCCGCGACACCGCTGAGCTGGGCCGCATCGGCGAGGCGCGCGGGCTCGCGCCGCCGCTCGCGGACGCGAGCGCTTCGAAGCCATCCGTGCGCCGCGTATCCTGAACGGCAGATGACGCTGGCCGACACGGTGAGGCAGGATCTCGTCTCCGCGATGCGGAGCGGCGAGAAGGATCGTGTCGGAGCGCTGCGGCTCGTCCTCAGCGAGCTGCAGAAGGCGGCCAAGGAAGGCGGCGACGACGAGCTCGCCGTCCTGCGCCGCGAGCGCAAGCGCCGCCTGGAGTCCGCCAGCGCCTTCCGTGACGCGGGCCGCGACGAGCTTGCCCGCGGGGAGGAGGCCGAGGCGCGGATCATCGAGAACTACCTGCCGGCCGAGCTGCCCGACGACAGCGTGCGCGCGATCGTCGCCGCGGCCGTCGCCGAGACCGGCGCGCAGTCGCCGAAGGACATGGGGCAGGTCATGAAGCTGGCCATGGCGGCCGTCGACGGCCGCGCGGACGGCCGGCGCGTCTCGGCGCTCGTGCGAGAGGCGCTCGCGCACTGATGCGCGTTCAGATCGAGCTCTCCAACCAGGCCGCGACCGAGCTGGCCGGCACCGGGGACGCCGTGCTGCGGGCGCTCGAGGGCCACGTCGAGTGCGACCTGTGGCTGCGCGGCAACGTGCTCACGCTCGACGGCGAGCAGGAATCGGTCGAGGCCGCCGCGATCGTCGTCAAGGAGCTCGCCGAGCTCATCGAGCAGGGCCACGACATCGCGCCCGGCACGATCGCCGCGGTGACCGGAGCGCTGGACCAGAAGCGCTCACCGGCGGAGATCCTCGAGGACGTCGTCTGGAAGCACCGCTCCAAGCAGGTGGCGCCGAAGACCGTCAACCAGAAGCGCTACGTCGACTCGATCCGCAACAACATCATCACGTTCGGCATCGGCCCCGCCGGCACGGGCAAGACGTTCCTCGCGGTCGCGCTCGCGGCCGCCGCCCTGAGCCGGCGCGAGGTCAACCGGATCATCCTCACGCGGCCGGCGGTCGAGGCGGGCGAACGGCTGGGCTTCCTGCCCGGCGACCTCATGGCGAAGATCGACCCCTACCTGCGCCCGCTGTTCGACGCCCTGCACGACATGCTCGACGCCGAGAAGGTCTCGACCTACCTCGAGCGCGGCCAGATCGAGGTCGCGCCGCTGGCGTTCATGCGCGGTCGCACGCTCAACGACAGCTTCATCATCCTCGACGAGGCGCAGAACACCACCCCCGAGCAGATGAAGATGATCCTGACGCGGCTCGGCTTCAACTCCAAGATGGTCGTCACGGGCGAC
>JAHWJM010000066.1 GCA_019348435.1 Actinomycetota bacterium | reverse complement strand
GCAGTCGCGAAGTTCACCTCCGCGTCCTTCGCCGGGCGGCTGACGGCGACGCGCACGCGGTCGACGATGCGCTGCACGGCCGCGCGCGAGTAGGAGATCGACGGCGTGATCCGTGCACCGACCCCGCGGCCGCTGATCGCGCGCCACGTACGGGCGAGCACGCCGCCGTCCCGGCTGCGCTCGACGGCCGTGCTGACCATCGCGCCGACGTTGGCGGTGATGTGGGCCTCGCGCGCGCTGAGCGGGAAGGTGTTGCCGGCCGCCTGGATGATGAGCGGCTCGTCGAGCGGCTTGAGCAGGCGGTCGGCGATGGCGGTGCGCGCCTGCGCGCGCGTCATCCCGCTCACGTCGACCGTCCCGACGCGAACGTCGCCGGCGATGACGTCGCCGCGGCCTGCGTCCCAGATGAGCATCGCCACGCTGCCGGCGAGCGCGACGGCGGCGATGGCGATGAGCGTGGGGAGCTTCGGGGGCATGGCCGGTCCTCGGTCTGTCCCAAGCGCGCCTTGGGTTCGCATCGACTGTACGCACGGTTCCCGGCCGGCGGCTCGATTGCAGGCTTTCTTGCTGCTTACGAACGCACTTCGCCGCGCCGGGCCAGCAGCGGGTCGAGCTGTGCGGCGAGCCCGCGCCAGTCGGACGCGCAGATGACGTCCTCCTCATCGCAGATCTCGCGGTTCCACGGATGCGCGATCGTTGCGACGAGGATGTCGTGGTCGATCGCCCGCAGGAGGTTCTCCGGGCTGTCGTCGATCAGCAGCTCGATGCCGAGCTCGCGGCAGCGCCCGACCTTGTCGTGTGAGCAGTGCAGATCGTCGTACGGAACGCCGATCTGCTCCAGCCACCGGGCGCTGGGTTCGCGCGTCTGCGGGTCGCGGTGGCTGGTGATATGGATGAAGTGGCCCTCGCCGTGCCAGCGCCTGACCGTCTCGACGGCGTCCGGATAGGGCTCGCCGGCGAGGATCGCCTCGGCGGAGTGCGTCTCCTGGATGCAGAGATGCAGCTGATCGCGGCGCAGGCGTGTGATCCCCCATTGCAGCTGCTCCTCGTAGGGCAGGTCGACGCCGAAGCGGTGCAGCGCCGCCGCCGACAGCCGGTCCCAGTAGTGGTGCAGCGTCGAGTCGATGTCGATGGCGATACGCATGCGCTTGGGGCGGGTCGTCGTCTCAAGCGTACGCCCGTGACGCAGCGCGGTAGCCGAATCGCCAGGTTCGGCGGCGGCCCGCGCGCGAACGGGTAGACGCCTGCCATCGTGATCCGCATCGGCTGCAGCGGCTGGAACTACGCCTCGTGGCGCGCGAGCTTCTATCCGAAGGGGCTGGGCCCGGCGCGCTGGCTGGAGCACTATGCGAGCGTGTTCGACACCGTCGAGGTCAACACGACGTTCTATCGCCTCGTCAAGCGCGAATCGGTGGAGCGCTGGGTGACGCAGACGCCACCGGCCTTCTGCTTCGCGGTGAAGTCGTCGCGCTACCTGACGCACATCAAGCGCCTGACCGACATGCAGCGCGGCATGCAGCGGCTGATCGAGCCGCTGGCACCGCTGGGCGAGGCCGGTCGGCTGGGGCCGATGCTCTGGCAGCTGCCGCCGAACTTCCGTCGCGACGACGCGCGGCTGGCGTTCGCGCTGGACCATCTGCCGCCGGGCCGCCACACGTTCGAGTTTCGCCACGCGTCGTGGTTCTGCCCCGAGGTCTACGAGCTGCTGCGCTGGCATGGCGTGGCGCTCACGATCGGCGACCGCCCGGAGTTCGCCTTCCAGACGCACGAGCTGACGGCCGACTTCACCTACGTTCGCTTTCACTACGGCCACCGCGGGCGGCGCGGAAACTACTCGCAGACCGAGATCGCCGAGTGGGCCGCGCGGATCGGTGCCTGGGCGCAGTCGGTCGACGTGTTCGCCTATTTCAACAACGACTGGGAGGAGTTCGCGCCGCGCAACGCGCGGACGCTCGCTCGGCTGCTCGGCCTTTAGTGCTTCCGGCCGGAAGCACTTAGGTGACGGCGCCCTGCGACGCGCTGGACACGAGCCGCGCGTACTTGCCCAGCACGCCGCCGAGGCCGGCGTTGTCGTTGCCCTGGTAGGCGGCGACGCGCTCGGCGATCGTCGCGTCGTCGAGCGCGACGTCGAGCCGGCGGGCGTCGACGTCGATCGTGATCTGGTCGCCGTCGCGGACTGCCGCGATCGGCCCCCCGCGCACGGACTCGGGCGCGACATCTCGGGGGCGACGTGACCGGCCATGAAGCCGTGCGTCGCCGTCGGTGAGCAGCGCGACGTGCTCGCCCATGCCCAGCCCGTTGAGCGCGGCGGTCACGCCGAGCATCTCGCGCATGCCCGGTCCGCCGGCGGGGCCCTCGTCGCGGATCACGATGACGTCGCCCCTCTCGATCGAGCGGCTGACGACGGCGGCCATCGCCGCCTCCTCGCCCTCGAACACCCGCGCCGGCCCCTTGTGGAGGCGCCGCTCGTGGCCCGAGAGCTTGACGACGCATCCCTCGGGCGCGAGGTTGCCGCGCAGGATCGCGAGGCCGCCGGAGGTCTTGATCGGGTTGTCGAGCGAGCGTACGACGCGCTGGTCCTCGGCCTCGCCGGCCTCGCGCGCGTGCTCGCCGATCGTGCGGCCGGTGACGGTGATAGCGCCTTCGTGCAGCAAGCCCGCGTCGAGCAGGCGCTTGGCGACGAGCTCGTTGCCGCCCGCCTCGTAGAGGTCGTTGGCGACGTACTTCCCGCCCGGCTTGAGGTCGCACAGCAGCGGCGTGCGCTCCGAGATGCGGTCGAAGTCGTCGATCTCGAGCTCCACGCCGGCCTCGCGCGCGACCGCGAGCAGGTGCAGCACGCCGTTCGTCGAGCCGCCCGAAGTGGCGATCGCCGTGATCGCGTTCTCCAGCGCGTCCTTCGTGATGACGTCGCGCGGGCGCAGGCCGCGCTCGAGCACGTCCATCATGAGCCTGCCGGCCTCGATCGCGACCGCGGGCTTGCTCGCGTGCTCGGCCGGCACCATCCCCGATCCCATCGGGCTGATGCCGAGGAACTCGAAGGCCATCGCCATCGTGTTGGCGGTGAACTGCCCGCCGCAGGCGCCCGCGCCCGGGCTCGCCACGCTCTCGAGCTCGGCGAGATCCTCGTCGCTCATCGCGCCGGCGGCGTGCGCGCCGACGGCCTCGAAGACGTCCTGGATCGTCACGTCGCGCCCGCGGAAGCGGCCCGGCGCGATCGAGCCGCCGTAGAGCATCACGCCGGGCAGGTTCAGGCGCGCCAGCGCCATCACGGTACCGGGAATCGTCTTGTCGCAGGCGCTGAGCGCGATGATCCCGTCGAAGAGGTGGCCGCGGGCGACGAGCTCGATCGAGTCGGCGATGACCTCGCGCGAGACGAGGCTCGTCTTCATACCGCTCGTGCCCATCGTGATGCCGTCGGAGATCGCGATCGTGTTGAGCTCCATCGGCGTTCCGCCGGCGAGGCGGATGCCCTCCTTGACCTTCGCGGCGAGCGCGCGCAGGTGGAAGTTGCAGGGCATCGTCTCGATCCACGTCGAGGCGACGCCGATGATCGGCTTGCTCATCGCCTCGGCGTCGAAGCCGATGCCGTTCAGGTAGGCCCGCGCGGGCGCGCGCGCCGCTCCCTCGGTGAGGGCGCGTGAGTTGTGCTTGGGGTCGAGCCTGCCGTTCGTCGTCACGGGGCGGGAACACTACCCGCGCCGCGCCGCTGCTCGCGAAGCCGCGCCTGCTCCCACTTCGCCAGGCGCCACAGATCGCGCTTGATCTGCTTCGGATCGACCTGTCGGCCCGGCAGGTGCATGTTCGCCGTCGCGATGATCCGCCGCTCATCGCCGGTGAGCGCCATCCACTTCGCCAGGACGTCATCGGAGTCGGGCAGCCGCGCCGAGCCGTAGGGGCGCGTATCGTCGGGGAAGGCGACGCAGTATTCGCTCAACAGCCGGCGCGTCTGCGGCAGGTACGCGACGATCGGCTTGTGCGGATAGATGATGTAGGCGTACGTCGTGCCGCGCGAATCGCGACCGCCCGTGGGTCCCTGCGAGAGGCCGCCCCAGACCCGGATGAAGCCCAGGTCGCGGTACATCGCCCACTCCTCCTCGTTGACGCAGGACCGCAGCAGCGTTCGCGCCCGCTGCTCGGCGCGCCGCTCGCGGCCGGGGTCGTAGCCCTCGATCTCGACGATCGCCCGGCCCGCGCGCCAGCGCGCGATCTTCTCGGCCGCGACCGGCCAGCCGACCTCCCACAGCAGCACGAGGATGACGATGAGGCTGGCGCTGATCGCGAGCAGCATCCGCCGTGCGGCCTCCGCCTACTGCCCGCCGGCTGCGCGCGGGAAGAAGATCACCCGATCGGCGTCCGGCGGGACGTCGTCGAAGCTCGACACCATCTGCGCCTCGCGGCGACCGCCGGGCGTGGCGCGCGGCACGGCTGCCCACATGCCCGCGTCGAGCTGCTCGCGGAACGCGGCGACGAGCTCGTCGTGCTCCTCGGGGACGTCGACGTCCCCTTCGGCGATCAGCACCTCCCCATGCCCGGGCTTCATCCGCAGAAACCTCACAGCGCGCGATTATGGCAAAGCGACGGAGCCGCTCAAAGCCGTTCGTTCGGCGGCGACCGATTCGCGCGCGCGAGGCCGAACACGTCGACGGGTCCCGCGCCGGCACCGAGCTGGCGCAGCCCGTCGCGCACGGCGGCCGCCGCGACCCCCCGCGCGTGGCGTGCCGCCACCAGTGGCTCGTCGCCGAGCGCAAGCCGCGCGGCGAGCGTTGAGGAATGGGTGCAGCCCGAGCCGTGCGCGGCGCCGTCGGGGTGACGTTCGCCCCGTAGCTCGGTGAGCGTCGTGCCGTCGAAGAACAGGTCGGTGCCCGTCTCGCGATGGCCGCCTGTGACGAGGACGTTGCGCGCGCCGAGCGCGTGCAGGGCACGCACGAGCTCGATTCCCTCGAGCTGGTCGTCATCGGCGAGCACCCGCGCCTCTGCGAGGTTCGGCGTGATGACGGTCGCCCGCGCGACGATCAGCCGGCGCAACGCGTCGACGGCGTCGAGCGCCAGCAGGCGCGACCCCGACTCGGCGACCATCACCGGGTCGTGCACGAGTGGCGTGTTGGCCGGCAGCTCGTCGAGCGCCCGCGCCACCGTCTCGATCGTCGTGACATCCCCGAGCATCCCGATCTTGACGGCGTCCACGCCGAGGTCCTCGGCCACCGCGCGAATCTGGGCGGTGATGATCGCGGGCTCGATCGGTGCGACGCCCGTGACCGCCACCGTGTTCTGGACCGTGATCGCGGTGATCGCGGTGGTCCCGTGCACGCCGGCGCGCGCGAAGGCCTTCAGATCGGCCTGGATTCCCGCTCCGCCCCCGGAGTCCGAGCCGGCGATCGAGAGAGCGACGGGGACGCGGCGGGGGGGCACGCGCTCGAGGATAAGCGCCATCGCCGCTACAGCAGCCGGACATAGCGCCCTCCCGCACCGCGCCGCAGAAAGCCGAGCAGTTCGAGTTCGCTGAGGGCCGCCAGCGCGTGCTGCGCCTCAGCCGGCGACGACGCAAGCGCCGAGACCGTGTCGCGGCCGTCCTCGACGCGGCGCAGGAGCGCGCGCAGCGCCGGCTCGAGCTCCTCTGCCCTACGGCCGGTGAGCGCGGTCGCCACGCCGATTCCGAGCGCTTCGTCAAGCGCGTCCTGGACGTTGCGGATGACGAGCGCGCCGTCGCGCAGCAGCGCGTTGGATCCCGCGCAGCGCGCGACCGTGACCGGGCCCGGAACGGCGCCCACCGCACGGCCGAGCTCCTGTGCCAGCTCAGCCGTGATGAGCGAGCCGGAGCGTTCGGTGGCCTCGACGACGATCGTCAGCG
This sequence comes from Actinomycetota bacterium, assembly GCA_019348435.1. GTDB lineage: Bacteria > Actinomycetota > Thermoleophilia > Solirubrobacterales > Solirubrobacteraceae > CADCVQ01. The sequence goes on along the minus strand of JAHWJM010000066.1, from coordinate 4,216 downwards.
ACGCCAGACCGGCGATCGTGCGATTGCGCGCGGGAAAGCACCAGCGAAACGGCTTGAACCCCGGCGGCATCTCCGAGACGGCGGCCTGCGTGCGCACGAGCTCGCGGTACAGGCTGCGCTTGCTCGCGGGATAGGCCACATCGGGGCCGCTCGCCAGCACCGTGATCGTCGGTCCGCCGACTTCCAGCGCGCCCGCGTGCGCGGCCGAGTCGATGCCGAGCGCCATTCCGCTGACGACGGTGACGCCGGCCGCCGCCAGCCCGCGGCCGAGCGCGTGGGCCACCTGCAGGCCTCCGGCGCCGGCACGCCGCGCGCCCACGATCGCGACGGCTGGTGCGTCGCGATCGGCGAGCATCGCGAGCCGTCCGGCGTCACCGGCCACGTGCAGCACGGCGGGCGCGTCGACGGCCTCCAGCAAGCGCAGCGGATAGTGCTCGTCGTGGCGGCAGACGGCGCCGATCGCAGCGGCGTCGAGGCGGTCGCGGGCCCGACGGGCATCGAAGCTCTCGTGCGCCTGCGTGATCGCGCCACGCCGATCGCCGGCGAGCGCCGCGATCAGCTCGTCGTCGGACAGCGCGAGCAGCTCGCGCAGCTTGCGGCGCTCGTGCCGCGCGCGCTCGACGTGCGGCGCGAGGCGCGCCACGAGCGCCGTGCGACGCAGGCAGTCTTCGCAGGCGATCACGCGGCCACCGCTCCCTCGAGGACCTGCTCCTCGCGCAGGCCGAGCGCCTCTCGGACGTGATGCTCGCGAACCCGGGCGCAGCCGTCGAGATCGGCGATCGTGCGGGCGACGCGCAGGATGCGACCGTGCCCGCGGGCGCTGAGTTGACCCTGTGCATAGGAGTTTCGCAGCAACGCGATCGCCGACCCGTCAGCGCGCACGAGCTCGCGCACGAGCCGCGGCGTGAGCTCGGCGTTCGTCCTGAGCCCCGTCCCGGCGAGCCGGTGCGCCTGGCGCTCGCGGGCCGCGAGAACGGCGCCACGAACCTCCTGCGAGCGGGTACCGACGCTGCGCTCGAGATCCTCGGCCTTCGGGCGCGGCATGTTCACGAGCATGTCCATGCGGTCCAGCAGCGGTCCGCTGAGCTTGCGTCGATGACGAGCGACGTCGGCCTCCGAGCAGCGACAGCGGTCGTCACCGGCCATGCCGCAGGGACACGGGTTCGTCGACGCGACGAGCTGAAACCGGGTCGGAAACGTCACCGTGTGCTGGCCGCGCACGATTGCGACCGCGCCGTCCTCCAGCGGCTGGCGCAAGGCCTCGAGCGCAGACCGGCTGAACTCCGAGAGCTCGTCGAGGAAGAGGATCCCGTGGTGCGCCAAGGTGGCCTCCCCCGGTTGCGGCAGCGAGCCGCCACCGACGAGGCCGGCGGGCGAGATCGAGTGATGGGGCGCGCGAAAGGGCCGCTGTCGAACGAGCTCGTCGCTGACGTGGCGCCCGGCGATGCTGTGGATGCGCGTCACCGCGATCGCCTCGTCGCGCGTCAGCGGCGGCAGGATCGAGATCGCCCGGCGGGCGAGCATCGTCTTGCCGGTGCCGGGAGGCCCGGACAGCAGGATGTTGTGCGCTCCGGCGGCAGCGATCGTGACCGCGCGAATCGGACCGGTGTGACCGCGGACGTCCCCCAGGTCGGGATCGTCTGCGTCCGGAGGCGGTCCCGCGGCGGGCGGCGGAAGCTCGGGTCGCGGCATCCCGCGCAGGATCGCCGCGACCTCCTGCAGGCGCGTCACCCCTGCCACCTCCAGCCCCTCGACGAGCGCTGCCTCGCGGGCGCATTCGCGCGGCACGATGAGTCCGGCGATGCCAGCGGCACGCGCGCCCTCGGCGACGCTCAGCACGCCGCGGCAGTGGCGCAGCTCACCGCCCAGCGACAGCTCGGCGAAGACCGCCCAGTGCTCGAGTGCCGCGGGCGGCAGCTGGCCAGACGCAACCAGGACGCCGCAGGCCGTGGCGAGGTCGAAGCCCGGGCCCACCTTCCGCAGGTGCGCGGGCGCCAGGTTGACCGTGATCCGCCGCTGGGGGAAGTCGAAGCCCGCGTTGACGAGCGCGGTCTGCACGCGCTCGCGTGATTCCCGCACCGCCGCGTCACCGCGGCCGACGATCGTGAACGCCGGAAGCCCGCGCCGGAGGTCGACCTCCACGGTGATCCGGCGCGAGGAGAGGCCGTCGATGGTGAACGTCGTGACGTGGGCGAGCATCGGCTGGACCGTACGCGCCGAGATGTGACGCCACGGCCCTCGTTGGCAACAATTCTGCGCCGGAGCTGCGCGGAGTTTGCGCATCCGCAAAGACGGCACGATCACGCGCGAAGTTGTTGCGTTCACGTGCTGAAACGTCACGCCGCGCCGCCTACCGTCGCGGCCATGGTCATCGATCTGCGCCAGCACCTGGGCCGCTTGGGCGAGCGCCTCGCCCGTGAGCATCTGGAGCGCTTGGGCTACCGCATGGTCGCGAGCAACTACCGCACGCGCTTCGGAGAGCTCGACCTCATCGTCTGCGACGAGACGTGGCTCGTCTTCGTGGAGGTCAAGGCGCGGCGGGCGGGCGCGCTGGAGTCAGCGCTGCAGGCCGTTCACGCGACGAAGCAGCGCCGCGTGCGCGCGATGGCCGCGGCGTGGCTCGTGGAGGCGACGGAGCGGCCGCGTTCGCGCGAGCTGCGCTTCGACGTCGTCGGCGTCACCGTCGATCGCGACGGCCGGCTCGTGCGCCTCGATCACCTCGAGGGAGCGTTCTGAAGGTGCGCTCCGACGCGTTACAACGCGAGCTGCTGATATGCGGTCGAGGCGAAGCTCAGCCGGTGCAACGGCGAGACGCCGAGACGCTGGATCGCGTCGCGATGCTCAGGCGTCGAGTAACCGACGTGGGCGGCGAACTCCCAGCCGGGGTGCAGGACGTCGGCGCGGCGCATGTAGCGGTCGCGGGTGACCTTGGCGACGATCGAGGCCGCGGCGATCGCGGCCGACGTCGCATCGCCTTCGACGATCGCGCGCTGCTCGTGGGGCAGCTCGCCGACGGCGAAGCCGTCCGACAGGCAGATGCAGCCCGGCCGGGCTACGCCGAGCAGGGCGTCGCGCAGGGCGGCGAGGTTCGTCTTGTGCAGCCCACGGGCGTCGATCGTGCGCGCGCAGCGCGAGACGACACAGACCTTCGCCGCCGTGCGCATGACAACCGGAAAGAGCTCCTCGCGCACCTCGTGCGTGTGCTGCTTGGAGTCGTTGAGGCGGCTGAGCGCGCGCAGCTCGCGCGTCGTCAGCGCCTCCGTGTCGAACAGCACCGCCGCGGCGACGAGCGGCCCCGCGAGGCAGCCGCGGCCGGCCTCGTCGGCGCCCGCGATCCACCGCGCGCCGAGGCGGCGATCGAAGGCGAACAGCCGCCGGCCGCTGGAGCGCTTGCGCGCGGCGGCCCGGCGACGACGGGCACCCTCTGTGGTCACGGCCGGCACGGTGGCGCCATCATGAAGCACTCGCCGGGCGGAACCCTCGGCAGCCGCCGTCGCGTCGCTACAGAAGCCCGATCCGCTTGGGTGGCCAGTACGTGGCAAACGCGTTGCCGATGATCCATTCGCGCGGGACCGGACCCCAGAAGCGGCTGTCGTCAGACGCCCCGCGGTTGTCGCCCATCATGAAGTAGTGCCCCTCGGGCACGGTCACGGGGCCGAAGTCGTTGGGGTCGCGCTCGGCGAGGTAGCCCCCCTCTGTCGTCGTCGCCTCGGGGACCTTCTTGCCATCGATGATGACGACGCCGTCGCGCATCTCGATGGTCTCGCCGGGCAGGCCGACGATGAGCGAGGTGCGCATCACCAGTCCCGGTACGCGCGCGCGCAGCTTGGCGAGCAGGTTGTCGCGGACCTCGGCCTTGACGCTGCGGTGCGCGTGGCCGCTCGCGCGCAGCTCGCCGAGCGTCGTCGGGAGCGAGGAAGGCGGCGGAGGGGACACGGCAGCGGTCACCCCCGCCACGCTACGTCGATCGGGGGACCCACGCACGCGGCATGGCACGGCAGGATGGGGACATGGCGCGCTTCGGGGACGGTCTGGCCGTGGACGCCGACGTGGTGTTCACGGCGGGGGCGAGCGTGGGCGGCGACGTGCTTGCCGTGCGCGGCACGGTCACCGGGCAGGCCGCGGCGAACGTCGGCGGCTCGGTGCGCGTGTACTCGGGCGGGCTGCGCGCGCTCGCCGACGTGGTGCGCGGCGGCGCGGCCGAGGAGTGGCGCTG
>JAHWJM010000065.1 GCA_019348435.1 Actinomycetota bacterium | reverse complement strand
CGGTCGCCTCTGTCTTTCGCGAGACCTGCGTCGGGTCTTCTCGGCGTCATTCGGGCGCTGCCACGAGGCCCGCGACCCCGAGATGCGCCGAGCGGCTACCTGATGCCGAGGATGCCGGCGAGGCCGCCGCTGGCGCCGGACGCGCGCGCGGACGCCTCGGCCTGCACGCCACCGTGACCGGTGGAGCCCGACGCGGAAGCGCTGGCCTGAACGCTGAGCTTCACGAGCGCGCCGAGGGTGATCGTTCCGTGACCACCGAGCGTCACGCGGTGAGCGTCGATCAGAGTCCCGTTGACGACGGCGGCAATCCGGCCGGTGGCATTGGCGACACCTTGGCGGACGTCCTGCGCGGCGTCCTGAACGGTCCCCTGCGCCCCAGCCTCGATCGCGACGACGGTCTTGACGCTCTTGCTGAGCGCGTCCGTGCCAATCGCAACCGCCATGTCGGCCGAAGCCTGGCTACCGACGCCGAGATCGGCCGACGCCGCGGTCTCTGCGGCGAACTTCACCTGACCGGACAGCGCGTTCACGGCGTCGCCGCCGGCCTGCAGCGCGACCTTCGCGCGCTCGTCGGCGTGCTTTGCCGCCAGCCGCAGCACGGCGGTGACGATCGCCCGCTGGACGCGAACGTCGGAGACGAGCGACTTGGCGGCCTGGCTTTCGAGCCGGCCGTCGGCCTCGATTGCGAGCTTTGACTGCAGCTCGGCGTCGCGAAGCAGTGTCGAGCTGACCTGAGCGGCGACCTGAGCCGCAGCGGAGACCTCGCTCGTCGTCCTGGCCTTCGCGACCAGGGTGCGGGTCGTCGCCACCGCGGTCCTGATCTCCCCGCGGCTGCGTGAGAGGAGCGCCGTGGCGCGCGCCTGCGCCGCGGCGCTCGTGTCGCCCGCCAGACGGCCGGCGCGCTCAACATGAAGCTCGGCCCGCGCGCTGGCCTTGGCGGCCGCCGAGATGCTTGCGGTCGTCTCGGCCTGGGCGACGCCGGGCAGCGCCAGCGCGCTCACGACGGCCATGCTGAGGGCGAGGTTGCTGCACTTGGAATTGGTCTTGACGAGCATCTGAGCCTCCGATTGGTTTGCGCCCCGCCTGTCGGGCGGGATCTGGAGCAAAGACGCGAATTGAGGCCCAGAGGTGGACGCCTTGGACGAATGATGTGAAAACCGAGCGAGAACTCAAGTCGGCGCGAGGGACAGGCAGACGTCAGTCGGCCGTCGGCGGCGGCTTGCCGGCGACGACGAGGACCTGGCCCTCCCGGTCGAGCATCAGGATCGCGTAATCCGTGCCGCCCGGGACGCAGGCCGAGCAGGCGGCGGTCCTGCTGTCGCCCGCGATCGCGTCCCGGGCGCCATCCGATCCTCGCCTGCTGCGATCGTCATTCCATCGCAGTGGCGTCGGGGAAGCATCTGCGTAGGGCAGCTCTTGCTTCGGCGTACTGCTCTGCGAGCTGCTCGACGAGCTCCTGGACAGGATCGTCGCCATGCCTGGCGGTCTGCTCGAGCTTTCGGCAGAGCTCTGCGAGCCGAAGAGCGCCGACGCTTCCACTGCTTCCGACGAGGATGTGTGCAAGCCGCGCGATGCGCGCCCGGTCTCCCTCGCTCGCCGCCACTCGCAGGTCGTTCAGCCGCGTCTGCGCCTCCCCCTCGAACAGTCGGACGAGATTATCGACGTTCGATCTCTGCTCCGGCGAGTGGCTCCAGATCTCCGAGAGCTCTCGGAGGAAGCGCTCGTCGAGCGCCGGCACAGCGCTCACATCCGCGTCGTCAAGCGCGCCGTCGACTGCGAGCGGGACCGGGTCGACTCGATCGAGGACCGCCAGCAGCCGCGCGACATCGAACGGCTTGCTGAGGTAGTCGTCGGCGCCGAGCGCCTGCAGTCGCTTGATCTGCCGTGGCGTCGCATCGGCGCTGACGACCACGATCGGGATCTCGGCGGTGCGCGGGTCGGCGCGCAGGCGGCGGAGCACCTGATCTCCGGGAACGTCGGGCAGATCGAGGTCCAGCAGCACGAGGCTGGGCCGGTGCTCGAGCGCCAGCTCGAGGCCGAGGCCGCCCTGCATCGCGACCATCAGCGTGACCTGAGGGCGTCGTGCCAGCACCGTCTCCATCAGCTTGACGTTGGACGCGTTGTCTTCGATGTACAGCACGCTCCGCGCCGGCTGCGGATCGTGCATGACCACCGGCTCGGGCATCCGCGGCAGCTCGCCCGACGCGTCGGGCGGCTCGGTGATCGGGAGCTCGACCGAGAACACGCTGCCCTGCCCGACCTGGCTCGCGACGTCGATCGTGCCCTGCATCGCCTCCACCAGGCGCTTGGTGAGCGCGAGGCCGAGGCCGGTCCCCTCGATCGCAGCGTTCTCGCGGTGCAGCCGCTCGAATGGCCGAAACAGCCGGTCGAGATCGTGCTCGCCGATCCCGATGCCCGTGTCGGCGAACACGATCCGCAGGCGCTGCTCGCCGGCAGGCTCGCAGCTGACGTGCACCTCGCCGCCGTCGCGGTTGTACTTCACGGCATTGGCCAGCAGGTTCAGCGTGACCTGCTTGAGCCGCTGGCGGTCGGCCACCACGTGCAGGTCGCCGCAGGACGGCTCGTCGCTGCGCAGAGTGACCGCGCGCGCCGCTGCCACGGGCGAGATCATGGCGAGCGCCTCACGCAGCAGCTCGGCGACGCACACCGGCTCCAGCGAGACGTTCAGATCGCCGCTCTCGACGCGGGCGATGTCCAGCACCTCGTTGATCAGCTCGAGCAGATGGCGACCGCCCTTCAGGATCTGGCGCGTCTCCTCGCGCTGGTCGGGCTTCAGCTCGCTCAGCTCCAGTAGCTGGCCGAAGCCGAGGATCGCGTTCAATGGCGTCCGCAGCTCGTGGCTCATCCGCGACAGGAACTCGCTCTTCGCCAGATTGGCCGCGTCCGCCTCGCGGCGCGCCGCCTCCAGCTGCTCGTTTCGCTTCAGCAGCTCGGCCTCGCCGGCCTGCAGCGCGGCGGCCATCTCGTTGAACGCGTCGGCCAGCTCGGCCAGCTCACGCGTGCGCGGGACCGGGACGCGCGCGCTGCGGTCGCCGGACCGCAGCGCCCGGGCGGCCGCCGCCGTCCGGCGAACAGGCCGCACGGCCGCGACCGCGAGCAGGCCGACAAAGCCGGGCACGAGCGCGAACGACAGCACCAGCCCAAGGCTGTCGATCGTCGCGGAGCGGCGACCGGCGCGCGCCGCCGTCGCCGCGCGCAGGTTCGCCACGGCCTGCTCGCGGCGGATGATCTCCTCGGCCGCCGTCCGCAGGTGGTCGACGCGTCGCTTACCCTCACCGCTGCGGACCATCTCCCGAGCGGCGGCCTCATCACGCGCCATGAGGTCGACGAGCGGTTTGCTGTAGTCGTGCAGGTAGCTCGACGCGCCGACGCTGAAGCGATGCGGGCCCGAACCCTCGCCGGCCCGCGCCGCCGCCGCGTCGAAGGATCTCAGCGCCCCGGGCAGCGCGGCCCGCGCCGCGCGCCACGGATCGAGGAATTCCCTGTCGCCCGTGATCAGATAGCCGCGCTGGCCGGTCTCGAGGTCCAGCACGAGCCTGAGCGCCTCCTGTCCGTGCGCGGCGACGGCGGCGGCGCGGTTGTGCGCGCGCGTGCTGCTCGCCACGAGCCGCGACGCCGACAGCGAGGCGGCGAACGCCACGACGAGAACGGCCAGCAGCAGGAGCGCGGCCGCCACCACCACCGGGATCAGCGCAGGACGGGATTCGAACCGACGCGGCGGCAACCTCATCACGGCACGATCACGACGCCCGTACGGCGCGGCGGCTCGACGCCGAGCAGCGCAGATCGGGAGTGAGCCGCGATGCACGCCGTCTGCCCGTCATCTCGCCGACGAGATGTGGGTCGTCCGCTGGAGGGCGCTCAGCAGTGCGCAACTGGCGTCAAGAGCGCGCGGTGGTCAAGCGTGGAGAAGGCCTCGACCACCGCCGGATCGAATTGCCGGCCCGCCTGGTTCAGAATCTCGCGCACCGCCTCGTCCACGGGCCAGGCGTGCTTGTACGGGCGCTCGTGTGTCAGCGCATCGAACACGTCGGCTACCGCCACGACCCTGGCCGCCAGCGGAATCGCCTCACCGGACAGGCCGGCCGGATAGCCGCGGCCATCCCAGCGCTCGTGATGTGCCAACGCGATGCGCTCGGCGAGGCGCAGCAGTCGGCTCCGGCTGCCGGCGAGCATCTCCGCACCCATCGCGGTGTGCGTCTTGATCACCTCGAACTCCTCGTCGCTGAGCCTGCCCGGCTTGAGCAAGATCAGGTCCGAGACACCGATCTTCCCCAGGTCGTGCAGCGGCGAGGCGCGCTCGATCATCTCCACCTCGGCTGCCGCAAAGCCGAGCGCGACGGCGAGACGGCCGCAGATGCGACCGATCCGCCATGCGTGCTCCTGCGTGTCGTCGTCGCGAAACTCAGCGGCGAGCGCGAGCCGCTCGAGTACCTCCAGGCGGGCCTGGTCGAGGTCGCGCGTGCGCTCGAGCACCTCGTCCTCGAGGTGCGCGTTGTGCTCGCGCAAACGATCCTCGAGTTGCTTGACCTCGAGCAGGTTGCGCACTCGCAGCAGCAGCTCGATCCGGTCCAGCGGCTTGGTGACGAAGTCACGGGCGCCCATCGAGAGGGCACGGCGCCTGGTCTCAGCGGTGGCATCAGCGGTCAGCACCAGAAACGGCACGCAGCTTCCGTCGCTGCCCAACCGGTCCAGACGCTCCATCAGCTCAAAGCCATCCATCCCCGGCATATGAAGATCGAGCAATACCAGGTCCGGTCGAGCCCTCGCAAACATGGTCGGAACCCGCGTCGGCTCGGTGGTTGTTTCCACATGTACGTACCCATCGCGCTCAAGGATCCGCTGCAGCAGCAGCACGTTTGACTCCTCGTCGTCGACCGCAAGGATCCGGAGCTGGCGTAGGCCATGCTCGTCTGGCGTCATCCGTGTTCCCATCTTCAGCAGCCACCGAAATCCCATCCTGCCCGGCACCGGGCGGGCCTGGCCACTTTACGGCGGAGTTTGCGGAGTGCGGACTCGCTCCTAGATTGCACCGGTTTGGCACGAGTTTGTCTCACAGAGACGTGGCTGGCGCCAGCGCCCAATGCTCGGTCGCAGATGGATGCCTTCCGATGCGGTTGTGTGTCGGTCGCGCGTCATCGGCGCCTGCTTTTGGCTGCCGGGCAGGGCCTCGCCGTGAGCGCGGCGCCTGCTGATGCTTGCGCACCATCGCCGTTCCACTGCAGTCGCACTTGAAGTCCGCGCCTCCATGGTATGAAACGCGTGATCGCAGCGCCGGGGGAGGACTCCTGCGCCTGCGCTGCTCGGAAGCCGCGAAGACGCGGCCGGATGCCACCGGGGACGGTGCGCCAGCCAGCTGCCGCTGCCGCGGCGACGGCCCCGCGGGTGCGGACCTGAAGCTGGACGCTGCTGGCCTCGTCGGCGCCGCGCACGCGTCCCCAGACCTCGATCCAGCGGCGCTTGCCGCTGCGCCGGCAGGCCGCGAAGGCGGGTGTGCGGTACTCGTGGTAGGCGGGCTTGGGCGTGCCATCGGCATTCAGCAGGCCGGTCTGCCAGTCGCCATAGGGGCGCATCTTCGGGCCAGCGGGATCGCCGGGGCGATCGCGGAGCTGAAACTGCGGCCACATGACGACGCCGGGATCGCGCGTCGCGAGGTACTCCGCCCACGCCAGCAGGCGCCCCTGCTGTCGCGGCGAGAAGACCGCCTTGGGATCGGGCGGGTTGGTCTCGTAGCCGTACTCGGTCATGTAGACGGTCGCGTTGGCGGCTTCGATCCGACCGCCGGCGACGAGCTTGCGCAGGGTGCGCATCAGACGCGGCGTCGACGCGACGGGGAGCTTGTCGGTGTCCTCGGGCTGCGCGTCGGGCAACGTTCGCAGCGAGTACGGGTGGTGCGACCAGCCATCGCCCGGGATCCGCTCGAAGTTCCCGCACGGCCCGCTGCGCACCGGGCGCAGGCGCTCGTCGACGCACGCAAACGCGCGCAGGAACAGCAGCGGGGGCACGCCGCTTCTGCCGGCCGTGCTCGACCCCCCCGAAGCGGTTCCGCCGATCAGCACGCGGCTGTCGGGCGCCGCGCGCTTGATCGCCGGGTAGGCGGCGTACACCATCGCGCGGTACAGGTGCGGCGAGTGCGGAACGTAACGACCGCCCTCGCGCCGCCACTGTGGCTGCAGGAAGCCCGAATGGTTGGGCTCGTTCCAGATCGTGAACAGATCGACCGCCGGCAACGCCTTTTCCTGCGCGAGCGGCGGCAGGGCGACGGGCGGCTTGCGACGACCGAACAGGCTCTCCAGGAGGTTCGCGTCCGGACGCCGCTCTGCCGCCGGCGCGATCGCCGATGCCAGAGATCTGTTGGGCACGTAGCCGCCGGCGTAGCGGCGCGCGACCGCCTCCGCGAAGCGGGCGTACTGGGCGGCGTCGATGTTCGTGCGCAGACGCGTCGTCTCGCCAGGCTGCCCGTTGATCGCCCAGCGCGGCGCCCAGAAGGCGATGTCGATCATCGGTCGCATCCCCGCCTCGACGGTCAGTCGGACAGCGCGGTCGAGGTTCCTCCAGTGGTCGCGCGGGTAGGCGGCGGGGTCCGCGAGGTCGCCCTCAGGGACGGTCTCGAGCGTCGGCGCGGGGGCGATCACAGACCAGCCGGCGGTCAGGCGCACACGACGGATCCCGATGTCCCGCGCCTGCCGCAGGCCCATCTGGATCTCCTCTTCGCTGCCGTGCAGGAACAGGGCGTCGTCCTGCACGACTGTCTCGGGAGCCGGGCGCGCATGAGCAGCCGGCACGGCCAGGATCATCAGGGCAAGGCACAGCAGGAGGGTTCGTAGCGCGGTCATGGGATTCTCGATTTGGATTGGGGGGGTCAGGACAGATCGGATCGGTCGTTGCGCCCGGCGTTATGCGCCGAGCGGTTCAGCGGTCGTGCGCCTGGCTGCGCGCGCACTCGTCGCCGGCGGGCGCGTCGGCGGCCTGGACCTCAGACAGCGGGTGCTGCAACGCCCGTTGCGCGCCCGTCAAGGCGGTGCCTAGCGCGTTGCGTGCTGCGTTCGCGCGCGCGCGGCGGACCTCGAGCGCATGCCGGCGACGGGGTGAGATCCGCCCGTGGCTTACAACGCCGTCAAGGGCGTCCAACAGCGCGCCCTGCCCCCGTAACGCCGCCGAGAGCGCGTCGATCAGATCCTCGAGCGACCCCGTCGAGCGCGCGCTGCTGATCTCGAGCGCGACGTCCTCCTGCAGGCGAGAGGCGCGCCGCAGCGCGCGGAGGGCGAGCGCCTGCGAGCGACCCTCGCTGCGCATTGCCAGCGTGGCGATGTCATGCGCGACATCGGATGCCGACTGGATGAAGATCACGCCCGCTGTCGCACCCGCCGGGGTGTGATCAGTCAGCAAGCGGGCGGTCAACGAGTACGAGTACCGCAGGCGGCGGACCGCTCGTGCGAGTAGCCGCCGAGTACGACGCGAGCCGAGCGTGCTCAGCGCAGCGCGCGCGTCAAGCGCCGCATGACGGGCGAGCTGGGCTGCCGCCTGCACCGACGCCGGCTCGCCGGCGTCGTCCGAGGAGCCCGCGAGCGAGGCAGCCGCAGACGTCGCGACGGCGAGTGCAAGGGGACGTGGAGGCAACATGCAGGAACTCCTGGGACGGCGGTGGTCAGTGGCGAGCCCTTCGTCGGGCGCTTCGGAAACAAGACGCCGCGGGCCCGGCTTTTCGCGGCGATCCGGACGAATCGACGCTTTTCAGCCGCAGGCGCTCAAGGTCCCGTACAGCCACACCGCCATTGCCTCGGCTCTGCAGATCGTGCGGGCGCTCCCCACGACCACCAGCTTCAACGGCTCAACCGACGCGAGGCATCCGGCGGGCTCGCACTCTCGCTCGGGGCTGAGAGGCGGGGATGGACGACCTCTCGCCAAGCCGCTCCCAAGGACTGCTCAGCGCGGCGCTGATCGGAACGCGCTCACGCGTCGCCTCGATCGGATACCGCTCAGGCCGGGGAGCCGCCGGGTCTGGGCCCGCGCGCCGCGAGTGCTGCTTGTGCGTCAGGTCGCTGGCGGTCAGCGCGCGATGGCCGGCAGCTCGATCTCACCATGGGCGAGCGCGAGGACCACCGCGTGCAGGCGCCCCTGCGCTCCGAGCTTGCGCGTTGCGTTGCGGACGTGCGTCTGGATCGTCTCGGGCGAAAGAAACAGCTCCCGTGCTATCTGTTCCGTGGTCCGGCCCTGCGAGAGCATTCCGAGAACCTGTGCCTCGCGCTTGGAGATCCTGCGCGACCGCTGACCAGCGAGCGATCGGCCGGGCATCTGCGCGACAAGGCGATCGACATAGTGATGTCCGGCCGCCGCCGCGCGGATGGCATCAGCGAGATGGTCGATCGGCGACGACTTCAGAACCACCGCGGACCCGCCGCTCGCGACGAGCGCGTCGATCAGTGCGGTCTCGGTTGAGCCCGTGTAGAGGACGATCGCACTCTCCGACCTCGCGTCATGCATCGCTTTGGCGAGATCGGTGCCGCTGCCGTCACCGAGGGCGACGTCGACAACGGCGACATCGGGCTTACGCGCGAGGATCATGCGAGCTCCCTCTTGCGCGCTACCCGCCGACCCGATCATCCGAAAGCCCTGGCGGGGCAGCAGCAGCTCGAGGCCCTGGCGCACAGGCGGATGGTCCTCCACCACGACAACCTCGATATCAGCACTCGCTGGGTTTCTGCGCGAGGGGAAACGCCCTTCCCGGTGCTTGGCTTGCGCGCCCTCGTCGCTGATCGCCATGCGACGAGTCTCGGCACAACCTGGTCCTTCCGCTATCCGTCAAACGCCTGATGTTTGAGCGGCTGCCCCCAGCTCGACGCGCACGACCGGCCGCGGCCGCGGGTTCAGGACGCGCGCAGCGAGCTGGCCTCGCCCATCACGAGCAGCGTCGGAACCTCGAGCTCGCGCCCGATCAGGTCCTGCTTGCGCTCGAACGTGACTCGCCGGCGCAGCGCGTCGATGCCCGGCTGTGGGCGCCCCGTTCCTTCGCCGAGCTGGTCGCCGACCAGCTCGCCGCCATGCGCTCGCAGGCCGGCGAGCGATGCCTCGATGTCGTCGACGACGAAGAGGATGTGGCGGATGCCTGGGGCGTTGGCCGGCGCCGGCCCGTCGGCGCCCTCGTATGAGGGGGAGCGGTACTTGGCCAGCGCGACCTTGCCGTTGCCATCCGGCGTCCGCAGCATCACGATATCCGCCCGCACGCCCTCGAGCCCGTTGATGCGGTCCACCGAGGCGCCCTCGACGGACGCCTCGCCCTCCAATTCGAGCCCGAGTGCGGCGAAGAACGCGGTCGCCGCCGCGAGGTCGTCGACGACGATGCCGATGTGCTCCAGGCGCTGGATGGTCATGAACGGTCTCCGGCAGCTCCTGCGGCGTGTACTCGTCGTGCAGCAGATACTTCGCCATCGTGGTCTCCTAGTGTCGTCGGCCGCGCCGCTCGTGGCCCTTCACCTGATGAGCGGAGCCGGTCAGCGCTTTTCGACATGGACCCCTCATTCAGCTCACAGATCGTTACGGGCGTCAGTCTGCAGGTCAGGTCGGTCGCCCGGACGCTGACCGAGCCGCGCTTAGCGCGCGATACCGGCTTCACGCGGCATCTGACTCCGTGCCCGCGGCAGCGGTCCGGCCATGCTCGCCGGCGTCTCGGCCAGATGGCGCTCCAGGGCGCCAAGCGCTCCGTCGAACCGCGAGCGCAGCCAGGCGCGGCCTCCGAGTCCGAGCAGCAGCCGGTCGAGCCCTTCGCGCCAGGTGCCCTGGTCGAGGCCGCCGAGGTGCCAGGCCCTGCGGTGGTCCGCGTCGAAGCCCCAGCGGACGCCGGCTGCTGTCGTCCACTCGCGCAGCCGCTCGAGGTCGTCGTCGTCGAAGCCGAAGCGCTGCCGGACCGCCGGGGTGCCGGCCAGGTCGAGGACCTGCGACGCCGTGACCCGCGCGGTCGCGAGCTCGAGCAGCAGCGACAGCACCGACAGCAGCGGGTTGGTCTGCCGCAGCGCCCGGTCGGCCAGGCGCACGCGCAGCCGCGCCGCCGGGTGCGCCGCGGCGTCCTCCGC
>JAHWJM010000064.1 GCA_019348435.1 Actinomycetota bacterium | reverse complement strand
TCGGAGCAAAGCGGATGTACAGCACTGGCGTCAGCGACGGGGCCAGCGCCGAGAGCTTCGACGTGCGCGCGCGCAAGCGGCTGGCCGACAGCCGCCGCTGTGATGGCTTCGAGGGCGGCGCTGGAAGGGGGATCCAGGACGTCGCGTTCCTGAGGCGGGGCGGGATGACGTACGCGTGCGGGCAGCTCTGGCTGCAGAGCCCGGCCAAGGGCGCACTACAGCTCGAGCCGCCGGGCACGGACGTGACCCACCTCGCCGTGTCGAACAACATGAACGGATCGCTGCTGTACTGGACGGTCGTCAGCGGCGGTAGGTCGACGGTAAAAGCACTGTCGTATCTGCCATGAGACGGTCACCGCCGCGCCGCGTGGTCGACGATCCGTTGCAGCGCGTCGAGTTGCTGGTCGAGCGGCGCACCGGGTCGAGCGGGAGCCGGCGCAGCTTGGCCGGAGCTCGTGTCGTCTGATGCGGCGCCACTGAAGAGGGCCACGGCGAGGATGACGCCGACGAGCGCGAGAGCTGCGGTCAGCGCGAGACGGCGAGGAACCCCGAGCGCTTGCGACGGAAGGCGCGCCGCGGCGGGCGAAGCTTCGTGTTCGGGACCGGCCTCTTGCGCGGGCTGAACGAGCGTCGCGCCGGGCGCGGACGAGCGCGTGGCGGCTGTCGCGTCGGCGGCTTTGGTCGGTGGCGTCGCGTCGGCGTCGGCGGGAAGGCTCGAGTCGAGCAGCTGAAGGGCTGCCGCTGCCGAGCCCGGCCGCCGCTCGGGCTGCGGTGCCGTGAGGGCCTCGATCAGCGGCGCCAACGCCGGTGCCGGGGCATGACCCGCGACCTCGCGCAGGACCATTCCGCACGAGTACAGGTCGCTTCGCGCGGTGGCCTCGCCGCCGGCGCTGACCTCGGGCGCGAGGTACTTCATCGTGCCGACGAGCATGCCGGTCTGCGTCAACGACGTCGCGTCGTCGGCCTGAGCGATGCCGAAGTCGGTCAGGTGCACGCGATCGTCGCCGTCGAGCAGGACGTTGGCGGGCTTGATGTCACGATGAACGATCCCGGCGGCGTGTACGTGCGCGAGAGCCTCGAGCAGCTCGCGTGCCAGCCGCGGGGCCTCGGGCACCGGTGCCGCGGCGTCGGCGAGTCGCTCGGCGAGGTTCGCCCCGGAGATGTATTCCATGACGAGGTAGGGCCGTCCGTCTTCGATGCCGTAGTCGAAGACCTGCACGATCCCCGGATGCGACAGCGCGGCGGCAGCACGCGCCTCGCGCTTGAAGCGCGTCAGCCAGCGCTCGTCGTCCGCGAGCGTGTCGGCGATGACCTTGACCGCGACGGGGCGCCCGAGGCGCTCGTCAACTGCCAGCCAGACCGACGCCATCCCGCCCGCGCCCAGCCGCCGCTGGAGGCGATAGCGACCGTCGGCAAAGCTGACATCGACCGCGAGCCTCATGCGTCAGTCCGGGCCCTTGCCATCGCCTTTGCCGGGCTTACCGCGCTTGTCTTCCTTGTCTTCCTTGTCTTCCTTTTCGGGCTTGTCTTCCTTCTCGTCGGGCGGGCTCTGTGGAACAGGCGTGTGCTGCTGCACCGGCGCCGGCGGTGCCGTCGGCTGAGGCGCGGGCGCTTCGACGTCATGCTCGACGCGTCGACGCGCCTGAGCGATTCCGGCTCGCAGTGCCCGCTCGTCTGCGGCGGACAGATGACCTGCGCGCGACTCGCGGCTGACGATCTTCGACAGCACGCTCAGCGCGCCGATCGCCTTCTCCCTGTTGCCGGCATCGGCCGCTGCCCGCGTCGCAACCAACGCCTCGTTCATCCGATCCGCCGCCGCCGCGCTCAGCTGCGACGACGACGCCGACGATCCGCAGCTCACGACCAGTGATGCCGCGCCCGCGGCGACCAGTCGCAATGGCTGACGGCGCATGCGTTGATGATGCCCTAAGGGCGTTCACCGCGCCCGACGCGCGCGAACGACATGCGCGGCGGGAACCCCGATCAGCCCGATCGCCCCGAGGACGAGCAGGACCGTCGTGCCGGCGCCATCCAGCGCGCCGTCGGTGAGCACGGCGTGGCCGATCCCCAGCACGATCACCACGACCGCGAGGTAGGCGTGCAGCAGGCGCCAGGTGCCCGCGTTGATCGGCAACCGCGTACGCAGCGCGCCGAGCGCGACGACGCCGAACAGGGCGAGGGTGGCGAACAGCGCCATGCGGGCGCGGGTCGGCCCGTCGGGCGACAGTGCGAACCACGCGTCGTCGGGCGCCTCGACGAACAGGGCGCCGACGTGCACGAGCACCAGGCAGAGCACGACCGACCCCAGGATCTGATGGGGCGTGATCTGCCGCCGCCGCGCCAGCAGCGGCTGAAGAGCCAGTGCCGCCGCGGCGAGCGTGCCGGCCGTCGTCGAGACCACGAGCGCCGCGGAGGCGCCGGCGAGATGGCGATCGGTCAGCGCCAGCGTCAGCGGCAGAGCGACGACCGCGCACGCCGCGGCACCCAGCACCAGCGAGCGTCGCTCAATCACCGCGGGCGAGCGTGAGGTTGACGACCGCGCGCTCGTCGTCGAGGTCGACGACGCGCCGGATGAACACCGAGCGGTATTCGTCGTCGTCGTAGGCCACGTGGATGTTGGGTTCGCCGAACTGCGGGACGGTGGGATCGGTCTCGATCCGGTAGCGGCCATCGGAGCCGGTGCGCACGCTGGCGCGGTTGTCCTGTTCGCCGCCGGTCTCGGTCGCGAGCCAGACCTGGATGCGAACGCCCTTCAGCGGCCGGCAGCCCGCGGCCGAACGTACGAGCCCGGTGATCACGAAGCCGCTCCCGAGCGAGTCGCGCTCGGGAGCGTTCGGGATGTAGTTGTTCGTGCCGCCGGGATTGCTCTGCGTCGGCTTGCAGCGCCTCGGCGGCCGTTGCTGCCGACGTTGCTCAGCCCGCTCCTCGGCCCGCGGCTCTGTGGTGACCGTCCGCTCCGGGCCCGACTCCCCCACGTTCTCGGCGCCCGTTCCCGAAACCTCGCTGTCGATCAGCGCCGCCACGATCCCGACGGTGACGAGCGCGAGGAGGACTCCGAGCAACCAGGGCCGGCGCACTCGGCTGACGATAGGCACACCCTGGCATCGGCGCGCCGGCGCAGCACCGCTGCCTCAATGACGCAGTGGCCGGAAGGCAGCCGACGGGTCAGGCCTCGCGCGGGCGGTCGCCCACCCAGTAGCGCGGCCCGGCCCCGAGGCTCGACGCTCGATCGCCGGGGTTGGCGAGCCTGCAGCGCTCGAGCGACAGGCAACCGCAGCCGATGCACCCGGTCAGGCCGACGCGGAGGCGCTCGAGCTCGGCGATCCGCGCGTCGATCCGCGCCGACCAGCTGCTCGACAGCCGCGACCAGTCGCGCTTGGTCGGGGCGCGGTCGGGCGGCAGCTTCGCCAGCTCACGTGCGATCTCCTCGAGCGTCAGCCCGACGCGCTGCGCGAACACGATGAACGCGATCCGGCGCAGGACGGAGCGCGGGTAACGGCGGTGTCCGGAGCCCGCACGCTGCGCGCCGATCAGCCCCCGCTCCTCGTAGAAGCGCAGGGCCGAGGCGGCCACGCCGCTTCGCCGCGATATGTCGCCGATCGTCAGCAGTTCGGACACGAGAGCAGATCGAAGCATGCGTCGCCCTTGACCTCAAGCTCACTTGAGCTTTTAGCCTGCTCTGCGTCAGCCATCAGCCTCGGGGAGGCAACATGAAGGGAACGCAGACGGCGAGCGAGCAGATCACCGCAGAGGTCACAGCCTGGCCCGGGGTCGGGGCCGCCACCGGGTCGCGCGGCGAGTGGGCCTTCACGATCGGGCGCCGCCAGATCGGCCACCTGCACGGCGACCACGTCCTTCACCTCGGCTTTCCGAAGGCGATCTGGCACGAGCTCTACGAGGCAGGGCGGATCGACTACCACCCTGTCTTCCCGGGCAGGCCCGGCTGCGCGTCGCGGCGCATCGAGACCCAGGACGACGTGTTCGCTGCTGCGCCTGAACTACGACCGCGCCGTCGCGACGCACGGGCTGCCCCCCGCCGCCTGAGCGCGATGCGCTTGGGCGCGCCGCTCAGCCCTGTGCGGGGGCGGACAGCGAGCGGCGCAGGAGGGCGATCTCGCTCACGGCGCTCATGACGTATTCCGCGCGTGCGTCGGCGATCGCGGCGTCCAGGCGCGTCAGGTACTGCGACGGGCTATCGACCCCCAGCTCGAGCGCCGCCAACACGTTCGCCAGCCCCGTGCCGCGCGTGTCGTGGAAATGCATGTTCAACGTAAGCGAAGGGAGCTCGTCGCG
This sequence comes from Actinomycetota bacterium, assembly GCA_019348435.1. Taxonomy (GTDB): domain Bacteria; phylum Actinomycetota; class Thermoleophilia; order Solirubrobacterales; family Solirubrobacteraceae; genus CADCVQ01. Next base: position 5,852 of record JAHWJM010000064.1, on the reverse strand, counting down.
AACCGCGGTGACGACCTCGCGCACTCGTCGCGGGGTGCCCATCCCCGTCGTGTCGCCGAAGGCCAGCTCCTGGGCGCCCGCGTCGCGCAGGCGGCGGCCCAGGTCCACCACGCGGTCGGGGGGGACCACGCCCTCGGCGGGACAGCCGACGCTGACGGCGATCACCGCCTCGCAGTGCAGCCCCTCGCCGCGGGCGCGGCCCAGGACTCGCTCCAGGCCGACCAGCGAGTCCTCGACCGAGCGATTGACGTTCTTGAGGTTGTGGGTGTCGGTGGCGCTGAGGAAGACGCTGACCTCATCGAAGCGCTCGCGTTGGGCCAGTGCCCTGTCCAGGCCGCGCTCGTTGGGGATCAGCACCGAGACGCTGACCTCCTCGGGGACCTCGATGCGGGCCAGCACCTCCTCGGCGTCGGCCAGCTGGGGGATCGCGTCGGCGCGCACGAAGCTGGTGGCCTCCAGGCGGCGCAGGCCGGTGCGCGCGAGGCCGTCGATGAGGCGGACCTTGTCGTCGGTGGCGATGACCTCGGGCTCGTTCTGGAAGCCGTCGCGTGGGCCGACCTCGCGGATAGCGACGCTCGTGGGAAGCCCGTCGGGCATGGCATCGGACTATAAGATCGCCCGCCGTGCCCGCGCCCGAACCGGTCTCCATCCTCGGCGCCACCGGCGCCCTGGGCTACGGGCTCGCGGTGCGCCTGGCGCGCATCGGCGTGGCGGTGACCATCGGCTCCCGCGACGGCGCGCGGGCGCGGGAGGCCGCCGGCCGCGCTTGCGCGGCGACCGGTGGCGAGGTCTGGGGCGCCGGCAACGCCGAGGCGGCGGCGGCCAACGCGCTGGTAGTCCTCACGGTGCCCTTCCGCAACCAGAGCGAGACGCTGACCAACCTCAAGGAGGTGCTGCGCGAGGGCCAGCTGGTGGTCGACGCCACCGTGCCGCTGGCGGCCGCGGTGAGCGGGCGGGCGACGCGCATGCTGGGCGTGTGGCAGGGCTCGGCCGCCCAGCAGGCCCAGGAGATGGTCCCCGAGGGCGTCCGGGTGGTGTCGGCGCTGCACACGGTCGGCGCCGCGGCGCTCTCGGACCTCGACGCGACGCTGGACGAGGACGTCCTGGTCTGCGGGGACGCCAGGGCCGACAAGGGCCGCGTCGCCGCGTTGCTGGACGGCATCGAGGGGCTGCGCTGCGTCGATTGCGGGCGCCTGGAGAACGCGCGCACCACCGAGTCGCTCACCGCACTGCTCATCGGCGTCAACGCGCGCTACAGGACGCACGCGGGCGTGAAGCTCACCGGCCTGCCCGCCGAGTTGTGGCCCGCCTAGGCACGGGTCCCGTAGTCGTCCTGGCCGGCGGGACGGGCGGCGCGAAGCTCGCCCGCGGCATGCTCGACGTCGCCGGGGACGACCTCGTGGTCATCGCCAACACGGGCGACGACGTCGAGGTCCACCGCGCCCACGTCTGCCCGGACCCCGACCTGATCACGTTCTGGCTGGCCGACGTCATCGACGAACGCGGGTGGGGCCTGCGCCACGACACCTTCGCCGTCATGGAGGGGCTGCGCGCGCTCGGCGTCGACGTCTGGTTCTCGCTGGGCGACCGCGACCTCGCGATCGGGATCGAGCGCGCGCGGCGGCTCGCCGACGGGGGGCGCCTGACCGACGCGCTCGCCGACCTCGGCGCCTCGCTCGGCGTCAGCGCGCGCGTGCTGCCGATGACCGACGAGCCGGTTCGCACGTGGGTGCAGTGCCGCGCGCACTGGACGCCGTTTCAGGAGTTCATGATCCGCGCCGGCGCCGCCGGTCCGATCCAGAACATGTGCGTGCGCGGGATCGAGAGGGCCCAGCCGACGCCCGAGACGCTCGCCGCCATCGCTTCGGCGAGCGCGATCGTCATCGGGCCGTCGAACCCCGTGATCTCGATTGGACCGATACTCAGCGTGCCGATGATGCGCCAAGCCCTCCTCGACAGCCGCGCCCCGATCGTCGCGGTCTCCCCGATCGTCGCCGGCGCCGTGCTGAAGGGCCCGACCGAGGCCTTCCTGCGCTGGGCGGGCCATGACGCCGACCACGCGGGGATCGCCGCGTGCTACGACGGGCTGATCGACGGCCTCGTCGCCGACGGAGCGGTCGGCGGGCTGCCGGTCCTGCAGACCGACACGCTGATGAGCGACGCCGAGAGCCGCCGCCGGCTCGCCAGCGAGACGCTGCGCTTCGCCGAAGGGCTCGCCGCGTGAGGACTACAGAGCGCCCCGTCACGTTCGCGATCCTGCCCGTCAAGCGCTTTCTGCGAGCGAAGGCGCGCCTGGGCGACATCACGACCGGCACACGTCGCGCGCTCGCCGAATCGATGGTCACCGACGTGCTCATGGCGCTGCGCCGCACCGAGGCCGTGGACGGCGTCTTCGTCGTCACGTCGGAGCCGACGGCCGATGCGATCGGCCGCGGGTACGGCGCCACGGTGCTTGTCGACGACGTCGAAGCGGGCCAGAGCGCGGCCACGCTGATCGGGGTCGAGCACGCCCTCGAGCAGGGGGCGGGCCGCGTCCTGCTCGTCCCCGGCGACTGCCCCGCGCTCGACCCTGCCGAGCTCGCCGAGCTGCTCGAGCGCCCGGTGCTCGACCCCTCGGTGACGATCGTGCCCGACCGCCACGGCACGGGCACCAACGCGCTCGTGCTCACGCCGCCGGACATCATCGAGCCGTCCTTCGGGCCCGATAGCCGGGCCCGTCACGAGCAGCTCGCTCAGGCCGCCGGGGTCCCGTGCGAGATCGCGCACGTCGAGACGCTGGCGATCGACGTCGACACGGCCGACGACCTCGAGGCGCTGCGCCACGCGCTCGCCAACCGCCGCGGCGGGGCGGCGCACACGCGCGGCATGCTCAGCCGTCTCGCCGGACGAGACCGCGGGGCGACCCCCGACTCGTGATCGTCGCGCTCGCGCTGGGCGGCCTCCCGGACGTCGGCGCCGGTGACGACCTCGCCGGCCTGCTTGCCGCCGCGGCCGGCGAGCTCGCCGCCGGCGACGTGCTCGTCGTCGCGCACAAGGTCGTGTCGAAGGCCGAGGGCCGCACGGTCGCGCTCGCCGATGTCGCACCGGGGAAGCGGGCGGTCGCGCTCGCCGCCGAGCACGGCAAGGACGCGCGGCTCGTCGAGCTCATCCTCGCCGAGAGCGAGGCAATCGTGCGTTCGCGGCCCGGCGTGCTGATCTGCCGCACGCGCCACGGCTTCGTCTGCGCCAATGCCGGCGTCGACGCCTCCAATGCGCCCGTCGGCGACCTCGTCCTGCTCCCGGCCGATCCCGATGCCTCGGCGCGCGCGCTGCGCGCGCGCCTGCGCGACCGCACCGGCGTGGCCCCGGCGATCGTCATCGCCGACTCCTTCGGGCGCGCCTGGCGCGTCGGCCAGTGCGACGTCGCGATCGGCCTCGCCGGCTTGGCGGCCGTCGAGGACTGGCGCGGGCGGGTCGATCGCGCAGGGCGGCGGCTCGACGCGACGGTCATCGCCGTCGCCGACGCGGTCGCCGCGGCGGCGGACCTGGCGCGCGCCAAGGACTCCGGCGAGCCTGCCGTGCTCGTGCGCGGTCTCGAGCGCCACGTGATCGAGGAGGACGGCCCCGGCGCGGCCGCGCTGGTGCGCGCCCGCGACGAGGACCTGTTCCTCTAACCGCCACCGACGGCGGCTAACGGCACTTGGCGCTCGAGAACTCCTGCGAGCCGCGGCCGGGCTGACAGCGGCGCGTGTGGGCGTCGCCGGTGACGACCCACTTGCCGTTCTTGACCTGGAGCTTCATGCCGTGGCGAATGTCGCGCGTCGAGTCGTCCCTGAGCCCGAAGACCGTCATCGTCGCCGTCGCCTCGGCGTCGGAGGTCTGGCAGGCACTGATCGTCAGGCGCCCGGCGTTGCCCTTGTCCGGGCCGTCGGGCAGCTGGATCTCGTCCGCGTGCTCGCGCACGGCCAGCAGCAGCGCCCGGTCCGGCGGAGCCTTGCAGTTCGTCGTCGCGCCGGAGCCGCAGCCGGCGGCGACGGCGGCCGCCAGCAGGTAGGCGGGAACGATGGCGCGGTGTCTCATGGGGCGCGAACTATGCCGGTCTGCGGCAAAGCTCGTCGCGGCGACGCTCCGCTGATCAGCTCACCCGCTCGACGCGGTAGCGGCGTTCGCCGGCCGGCGTCTCGACCGTCACGGTCTCTCCTGCACGCGCTCCGATGAGCCCTTGGGCGACCGGCGACTCGACCGAGATGCGCCCGCTCTTGAGGTCGGCCTCCGTCGCTCCGACGAGCGTGAGGTCCATCGTCCGGCCCGACGCCTCGTCGACGACGCACGCCGTGGAACCGAAGGCGACGACGTCGGCGTCGGCGACGCGCTCGACCACGCGCGCGGCGCGCAGCCGCTGATTGAGGCGCTTGATCTTCGTCTCCAGGTGCGCCTGATCCTCCTTGGCGATGTGGTACTCGGCGTTCTCCTTGAGGTCGCCGAGCTCCCGCGCCGCCTTGATGCGCACGGCCATCGCCGCGCGCCCCTCGGTCTCGAGCTGCTCGATCTCGGCGCGCAGTGCGACGAGCCCTTCGGCAGTGATCTGCTCTGGCTCTGGCATCCGCGCAGAGTAGCGAGAGAGCACGGCAGCCTCCGCGTCTTCCATGCAATCGCCTTCACTGCGCGAAGTTCGGTGCTCACGCAGCGCCAGTGGCAACCGGATAGCGGTGGCGGATGTCGTACAACGTCGTGCGCTCCGCCGCCGGGCGGCCTGCGCGATGCGCCGCGGCGACGAGGTCGGACGGCTCGAGCATGACCCCGTGGTAGCTGCCCGCGAGGCGGCTGATGTTCTCCTCCATGAGCGTTCCACCGAGGTCGTTTACGCCCCAGCGCAGGGCCTGCGTCGCCGCGTCGAGGCCCATCTTCACCCAGCTCGCCTGCACGTTGTGCACGCTGCGCCCCAGTGCGAGGCGAAAGACGGCAGTGTGCTTCAGATTCTCCTCGCGCGAGATCTCCTGCACGCCATGCGTGCGGCCCAGCAGCGTGTGAAACGGGATGAAGCTGAGCGGCACGAACTCGGTGAATCCACCGGTACGTTCCTGCAGCTCACGCACGACGCGCATGTGCTCGGCGAGCTCCCAGGGCTCCTCGATGTGACCGAACATGACGGTCACGGTGGAGCGCAGTCCCGCGCGGTGAGACGCCTCGATGATCTGCACCCAGCGCGCGACCGGCAGCTTGTTGGGGCTGATCCGCGCGCGCACGCCGTCGTGCAGCACCTCGGCGGCGGTGCCCGGGGTCGAACCCAGTCCGGCGGCGCGCAAGCGCTCGAACACGGCCTCCGGCGACAGCCCGCTCGCGTCGCACATGTGCGCGACCTCCATCGCCGAATAGGCGTGCAGGTGCAGTTCGGGTGCCGTCTGACGCGCCAGCGTCAGCCAGCTCTCATAGTCCTCGAGCGTCCAGTCGGGGTGGATGCCCGACTGCATGCAGATCTCCGTGGCGCCGAAGGAAACGGCGTCGCGCACCCGGGCGACGAAGTCGGCCCGCTCGAGTTCGTAGGCGCCGGGGGAGCGCCGGCCCTGGCCGAAGCCGCAGAACGCGCAGCCGACGACGCAGACGTTCGAGACGTTGATGTTGCGGTTGACGACGAACGTCACCTCGTCGCCTGCGAGCTCGGCGCGCAGCTCGTCGGCGGCCTGGCGGATGTCCTCGATCGCCTCCGGGCGCGTCTCGGCGAACAGCGCGGTCAGCTCGTCGGGCGTGAGGGCGACGCCGTCGCGGGCCCGCCCCACCGCGCCCGGCACGAGATCGGGCCGCAGCGTGACGCCGTACTCGGCGACGGTGTGCGTCAGGTCGTGCGGGATTGCCGCTCCCTCTACCAGCCGCGG
>JAHWJM010000063.1 GCA_019348435.1 Actinomycetota bacterium | reverse complement strand
GAGGACCCCGAGCTCAGGGAACTCGCCCAGAACATCTCCGACGCCCAGCAGCGCGAGATCGACGCCATGCGCAAGCACCTGGGCGACTCCGGCTCATCCGGCGAATCGATGAAGGACCAAGAGCACGGCTCCGGACACCCCGACTGAAGGCGAGATCAGGTGTGCGCGCCGCGCACGACAGATCGGCGCGGCACCTGTGAGACGGAGGCGCAAAACCAGGCACCTGCCAGGCAGGCCGCCTCTGACGCCGTCGGTCAGGGCTCGAGGATGACCTTGCCGAGCTTGCCGCCGGCGGCGAAGCGCTCGTAGGCGGCGGCGACGTCGGCGAGCGCGAAGCTCTCGGCGACCGGCACCTGCAGCGTGCCGCGCTCGAAGCCGGGCAGCACCTCGCGCTCCAGCGCCCGCGCCGTCGCCGCCTTCTGCTCGAGCGGGCGGGCGCGCAGCGTCGAGGCCATGATGCGCCCGCGCTTGCCCATCAGCGCCGCGAGGTTGAGCTCGGCCTTCGCGCCCGCGGCGATGCCGATCACGACGATCCGGCCGCCGCTGTTCAGCGCCTTGACGTTCGCGGCGAGGTTCGGTGCCCCCACGAGCTCGAGGACGACGTCGAACGGCCCGCGCTCCTCGAAGCCGTCGGGCTCGATGACGTCATCGGCGCCGAGCTGTGCGACGGCGTCGCGGGCATCGGGATTGCGGACGGTCGCGGTGACGCGCGCGCCGACGGCGTGGGCGAGCTGGACGGCGGCCGTGCCGACGCCGCCCGCCGCGCCGTGGACGAGCAGCCGCTCGCCCGAACGCAGCGCGGCTTGGGTGAAGAGCGCGTCATGAGCGGTCGTGAAGACCTCCGGCAGGCCGCCGGCGGCGGGGAAGGCGACGGCGTCGGGCACCGGCATCAGCTGGCGCTCGTGGACGACCGCGAGCTCGGCCTGCCCGCCGCCGCCGACGATCCCCATGACGCGATCGCCCTCCGCGAAGCGGGTCGCGCCGGCGCCGAGGCCGGCGACCTCGCCCGCGAGCTCGAGGCCCGGGATGTCCGGCGGTGAGCCCGGCGGCGCGGGGTAGCGCCCCCGCAGCTGCATCATGTCGCCGCCGTTGACGCCCGCCGCGCGGACGCGGACGAGGACCTGCCCGGTTCCCGGCTCGGGATCCGGATGCTCTTCGACGAGAACCTCGCCGTCGCGGATCGTCGCGGCACGCATCGCCGCCGAGTCTAGGAGATGACCCCGCCGGAGGGCCGGTGAACTAAGCTGAGTGGCGTGTCGACGCCCGCCGAGGCCTACCGGCTGCCCGGCATCTCCCCGAAGGCCTACGAGCATCCGGCCGATCGCGCCGCGACAGCGGCCCTCGCGTCGATTCCGATGCTCGACTACGTGGTTCGCAAGCTCATCGAGTTCGGCTATGAGCGGGCGCTGCGCCAGACCTACCTCGGCGCCTCCGTGCGGCTCGGCACCGACCAGCTCCCGGCGATCTGGACGCGCTACCAGCACGTGCTGAGCGTCCTGGACGTCTCCGAGGAATACGACCTCTACATGACCGCCGAGCCGATCGCCAACGCGATGGCGTTCGGGGCCGGCAAGCCGATCCTCGTGCTCAACAGCGGCACCGTGCAGCTGCTCGACGACGAGCAGCTCGAAGCGATCATCGCGCACGAGGTCGGCCACATCCTCTCCGACCACGTGCTGTACCGCACCGCGCTGCAGATCCTGCTGCGGCTCGGCAGCCAGCGCCTGCCGATGGTCGCGGGGATGCCGCTGATGGCCGTCCGGCACGCGCTGCTGGAGTGGTCGCGTGCGACCGAGCTGACCTGCGACCGGGCGGCGGCGATCGTCACCCGCGACCCGCGCGCGGTCTGCAAGACGCTCATGACGATGTCCGCCGGAGCCAGGGCCGAGGACCTCAACCTCGACGCGTTCATGCGCCAGGCGATGGAGTACACGGAGTCCGGCGTGAGCCTGGACCGCCTGCAGCGCCTGCTGACGGACCTGCGCCAGACGCACTCCCTGCCGGTCAAGCGCGTCCACGAGCTGCTCGCCTGGGTCCGCGACGGCGAGTACGACCGCATCGTGGGCGGCGAGTACCTCCAGCGCGGGCAGGAGCGCGCGCCGCGCGAGGAGGCGGCGGGCGCCGCGGCGCACTACTCCGAGCGCTTCAAGGAGCTCTTCCGCGAGACCGGCGACCACGTCAACACCGCGGGCAAGCAGCTCTCGGACTGGCTGAAGAAGTACGGCGACGAGGACAAGCCGCCCAAGGGCGGGTCCTCCGCCGAGTAGTGGACCTCACGGCGGCCGAGGTCCGCGTCCTGGGCTGCCTGATCGAAAAGCAGCGCACGACGCCGGACACGTATCCCCTGACGCTCAACGCGCTGCGCGCCGCGTGCAACCAGTCGACGAACCGCGACCCTGTCGTCGCCTACGACGAAGCGACCATCCGCGACGCGATCACGCGCCTCAGCCGCCGTCGCTGGGCGCGGCTGGCCAGCGGCGCCGGCAGCCGGACGTCGAAGTACCGCCACCTGCTCGACGAGGCGCTCACGCGCGCGCCCGACGAGCTCGCGGTGCTGTGCGTGCTCATGCTGCGCGGCGCGCAGACGCCCGGTGAGCTGAAGGCGCGCGGTGACCGCCTGCATCCGTTCGCGGACCTGGCGGCCGTCCACGCGACGCTGGCGCGGCTGATCGAGCGCGACCTCGTCGAGCAGCTCCCGCGCCGGCCGGGTCAGAAGGAGGAGCGCTACGCGCATCGGCTCTCCGACGACGACGCGCCGGAGCCGGCCCCCGCGTCCGCCGCCGCGCCCGTCGCAGCTCCCGGAGCGGTCGTCCGCGCGCCGGGCCGGCCGATGCCCTCCGCGCCGGAGGTCGAGCGCGTGGAGCTGCCGCTCGCCGAGCGCGTCGCGCGCCTGGAGGCCGAGGTCACCCAGCTGCGGGCAGAGCTGCGCGCGCTGCGCGGGCGGTAGCCGTCGTGTGTCAGTCGAGGATCTGCGCCACGTAGCCGTCGCCTGCGACCGCGTCGAGCACCTGCTGGGCGTGCTCGCGACCACGGATCTCCAGCACCAGCTGCACCGCGGTCTCGCGAACGTGCAGGTCGACGCCCTCACGGACGTGCTCGACCTCCACGAGGTTGGCACCGGCACCAGCCACGCACGCAAGCAGGCCGGCCAGCGAGCCCGGCCGGTCCGGAACGCGGGTGAAGAGCACCAGCCGCCGCCCCACCTGCGTCTCGTGGCGGCGGGTCACCGCGGCGAGCAGCCCTGCGTCGACGTTGCCACCGGAAAGCACGACCACGGTGGTCCCGTGTCGCGCGGGCGCGACCAGACCCTCCAGCAATGCTGCCACGCCGACGGCCCCCGCCCCCTCGACCACGAGCTTGCTGCGTTCCATCAGCAGCACCATCGCCTCGGCGACCTCGTCCTCGCCAACAGCGACCACGTCATCCAGCCACTGCGCGATCAGCCCGAGCGTGAGCTCGCCCGGCCGCTTGACGGCGATCCCGTCGGCGATCGACAGCCTCGACGAGACAGCGACCGGCTGGCCACGTCGCAGCGACTCGGCGAACGGGGCACATGCCTCGGCCTGCACGCCGACGACCTCGACGTCCGGACGAGCCGATTTCACTGCGATCGCGAGCCCACTCGCCAGTCCCCCGCCGCCGACGGGAACGACGACCTTCGCCACGTCCTCGACGTCCTCGAGCAGCTCGAGGCCGATGGTGCCCTGGCCGGCCACGACGTCCGGGTCGTCGAAGGGATGCACGAACGCCAGCCCGCCCTCCTGCGCCCGCGCTGCCGCCGCCGCAAAGCACTCCTCCAGCGAGTCTCCCCCCAGGTGCACCAGCGCGCCCAGCGCCGCGCAGCCATCGATCTTGGCGATCGGCGCCTGGGCCGGCATGAACACCTCGCACGGCACGCCACGCGCCCGCGCCGCGTCGGCCAGCGCCCAGGCGTGGTTGCCTGCGCTGCCGGCCACCACGCCGCGCTCGCACCCCGTTCCCAGCGATGCCAGCTTGTTCAGCGCTCCGCGCAGCTTGAACGAACCCGTGCGCTGCAGATTCTCAGCCTTCAGCAACACCCGCACGCCGCAGCGCTCCGACAGCGCCTCGGACTCCAGCACCGGCGTACGCCGCGCCACGTCGCAGACCGCGTCGCGCGCGCGCAAGACGTCCGCTGCGACGACGCTCATCGGGCGCCCACCCTCACGACGCGACTCATCTGAAGCCGCCATCCGAAGATCTGCTCGTCGGCCATCGGGCAAGCTAAGCATCGATCGGCCCATGGCGACGTGACGCTCAGCCACGCTCCAGCAGCGCGACGCACTCGATGTGCGGCGTCTGCGGGAACATGTCGACCGGCACGACGCGCCGCAGCACGTAGCCGGCCTCGACGAGCTGTGCCGCGTTGGGCGCCAGCGTCGTCGGGTTGCAGGAGATGTAGACGATCCGTCGCGGCGCGGCCTCGATGACGCGCCGCACGACCTTCTGCGACAGGCCCGCGCGCGGCGGGTCGATGACGCAGACGTCCGGCCGGCCGGCCTCCTCGACGAGCTCGCGCAGCGCCAGGCGCACGTCGCCGGCGAAGAAGCGCGCGTTGTCGATGCCGTTGCGCTTGGCGTTGGAGATCGCGTTGGCAACAGCCTGCTCGCCGATCTCCAGGCCCCAGACCTCACCGGCACGCGCCGCCAGGCTCAGCCCGACCGTGCCGATCCCGCAGTACAGGTCATAGACGCGCTCCCAGCCCTGCAGGTCGGCGAGCTCGCCGACGACGGCGTAGAGCTGCTCCGCCATCTCGGTGTTCGTCTGAAAGAACGCATTGGGCGCGATCGAGAAGCTCAGGCCGCAGAGCTCCTCCTCGAGCGTGCGGTTGCCCGCGAGCTTGATCGTCTCGCCGCCCTGCGTCGTCTCGGCGAGCGCGTCGGTCGTCGTCCACGACAGGCCGTCGCAGTCGACTGCGGTCGCCAGGCTGGGCCCGTCGATGTCCCCCGGCCCGGTCACGAGGCGCACCTGCAGCTGGCCGGTGCGCCGGCCCTCGCGCACGACGAGGTTGCGCAGCAGCCCGGTGTGCGTGCGGCGATCGAACGCCGCAAGGCCCTGCTCGTGACACCACGCCAGCACTTGCTCGCGGGCGACGTTCGAGCGCTCGGACGCCAGCCGGCAGTCGCCGATCGGCACGATGTCGTGCCATGAGCCGGGCGCGTGGAAGCCGCAGATCAGCGTGCCATCCGCCGCCGTGCCGAACGAGTACTCCAGCTTGTTGCGATAGCGCCACTGCTCGACCGCCGGGACGATGCCGTCGAGCTGAAAGCCCTCCAGGCGCCCGATCCGCGTCAGCGCGTCGCGCACCTGCTCGTGCTTGACGGCGAGCTGGCGCTCGTAGGGCAGCACCTGCCACGGCGCACCGGGATGGTCGGCGAGCGGCGCGATCCGCTCCGGGCTCGGCTCGAGCACCTCGACCGTGCGCGCCTCGGCGTAGGCGCGCTTGCGCTTCGTGACCACCGCGCGGACGAGGTCGCCCGGGATGGCGCCGGAGACGAAGACGACGTAGCCCTCCATGCGCGCGATGCCGTTGCCGCCGTAGGCGAGCGCGTCGACGCGAAGGTCGATCTCGGCGCCCTTCTCGGGCCGGGTGAAGGTCGAGGCTTCCATGAGCCTCCCAGGATAGGTGGCGCCCGCCGCGCGGCTACGGGAGACGCTGCTGGATCGCCGCCAGCGCCGACTTCGCGCGCGAGCGCGTCACGCGGCGCGTCTCCTGCGCCGAGCGGCCGAGCAGGTGCGCTGCGTCGGCCAGCGCGTCCTGCGTCTGGCGGCGCGCGATGTCGACGAGGTTGCCGGCGAGATCCTCGGCGTCCTGGCGCGTCATGCGGCCGCGCTTGACGGTCTCGTCGATCGTCTCCTGCAGGCGCTCGCCCGTGATCACGACGCCCTTGGCGAGCACGTCGCGCAGCGCGGCGAGCGCCATCAGACGTTGTCTGCGTGTCGACCTTCGCTGCGGACGAGCAGCTCCAGCAGGGCCTTCTGCGCGTGACGGCGGTTCTCCGCCTGTTCCCAGATCCGCTGGCGCGGGCCGTAGAGCATCGCGGCGGTGACCTCCTCGCCGGGGTGCGCGGGCAGGCAGTGCAGCGCGATCGCCCCGGGCGCCGCCCGGTCGAGCAGCGCGTCGTCGAGGCGGTAGGGCGCGAGCAGCTCGCGGCGCTCGACGGCGCTGTCCTCGTCGCCCATGCTGACCCACACGTCGGCGTACACGGCGTGCGCACCGGCGACCGCCTCGGCGGGCTGGGTCGTGAGCGTCGCGCCGTGCGCGTCGGTCAGCGTGTACTCCGCGGGTGAGGCGATCGCGACCTCCACGCCGGCGATCGCGCCGAGCAGCGCCAGCGAGCGCGCCACGTTGTTGCCGTCGCCGACGTAGGCGAGCTTGAGGCCCGCGAGCCGGCCGAACTCCTCGCGCAGCGTCATGAGGTCGGCGAGCGCCTGGCAGGGATGATGACGCGCGGTGAGCATGTTGAAGACCGGGACCGACGCAAACTCGGCCAGCTCGTCGAGCATCTCGTCGGGTCCCGTCCGCACGCCGATCGCCGCCATGTGACGCGAGAGCACGCGCGCGGTGTCGGCGACCGACTCGCCGCGCGAGAGCTGCAGCTCGTCTCGGCGCAGCACGACCGGCTGACCGCCGAGCTCGAATATTCCGGCCTCGAAGGAGAGGCGCGTGCGCGTCGAGTGCATCTCGAAGATGAGCGCGATGCTGCGCCCTTCCAGGGCGCGGGAGGACAGCGGCTCAGCCTTCAGCGCGTCGGCGCGATCGAGCAGCGCGCCCAGCTCGTCGCGGTCCAATTCGGCTCCGGTGAGCAGATGGCGCGTCAAGACGGGCAGTCTATGTGCGTGATGCGCCTGCTGACCTGGAACCTCTTTCACGGCCGCGCCAGGCCCGCCGCGGGGCGGCCGCTGCTGGTCGAGTTCGCCGAGGCGATCGCGGGCTGGAAGTGGGACGTGGCGCTGCTGCAGGAGGTGCCGCCGTGGTGGCCGCGGCCGCTCGCCGAGCGCTGCGACGCCGAGCAGCGCACCGCGCTCACCTCGCGCAACGCGCTGCCGGCCGTGCGCCGCTTCATCGCCCGGCGCGCACCCGACGTCATCAAGTCAAACGGCGGCGGGGCGAACGTGATCCTCGTGCGCCGAGGCGGCGCAGCGGGCCGGATCAGCGAGCACCGCAGCGTGCTGCTGCGCCGCTGGCCCGAGCGCCGCGTCTGCCACGCCGTGGCGCTCGGCGACGGCCCGTGGTGCGCGAACCTCCATGCCCAGGTGCGCTCGCCGGAGCGCGCGGCGGCCGACATCGCGCGCGCGGCGGCCGCGACGCTCGGCTGGGCCCGCGGCGCTCCGGCGCTGCTGGCCGGCGACTTCAACGTCCGCGCGCCGGCGGCGGCCGGCTTCGAGCGGCTCGGCGGCCACGGTGTCGACCACGTCCTCGGACACCGCCTGCGCGCGGCGGGCGCCGTCGTGCTGCCCGATCGCGGGACGCTCTCCGATCACGCCGCGCTCATCGTGGAGGTCCTGCCGCAGGAGGATCGCGGGTACGGCTAGTCTCGCCCGCAACTCGAACCTTCAGGAGAACCCATGCCCCGTCTGACCATCGCGGTGACGTGCGCCGCGCTCGCCCTCGCGCTCGGTGCGTGCGGAAAGGCCGATGACAGCACGCAGGGCCGCGACGCCGGCGGAGACGGCGCGACGGTGACGACGAACCCGACACCCGAGGCGCAGACGAGCACGCAGGGCGAGGCGGCCGAGTCCGATTGATGCACTTCAAGTCGCCCGCGATGAACCGCGGCGACACCTGCGAGTACACGCCGACGAAGGTCGGCACGATCGACTACGTCTGCACGATCCACCCCGCCCAGGACGGCCGCCCGATCGTCACGGCGTAGCGCGAACGCCGAACCCGCGCATGAGCAGCATCGCCTTCTGACCCAGCGTGCCGGGCTTGGGCAGGACCCCGAGCTGGGTCGCGGCGTCGTAGAGATCGAAGAACGCCCGCACGCGCCACAGCCGCGTCCCGGCCTCGTCGAGCTCGCAGTACAGCACCGCCTGCACCACGACGCCGCGACCGGTCGCCGGAAAGCTCTCCAGCTCGCCGGAATGCGTTGCGATCAGCTTCACGGGCGCCGCGACGAAGCGCCCGTCGGTCAGCCGCGAACCGGTGTGCTCCAGGCGGGCGTCGGGCGCGGCGATCCGCAGCCGCCCGACGTGCTCCGCGAGCGCAGCGGGTCCGTGCAGCGGGCCCTTGAAGGTCAGCGGATCCTCGTAGTGCAGGTCGGCGGCGCACGTGTCGGCGAGCTCCTGCGCGAGATCGGCCGCCGACCAGGCCGCCTCGAAGCGGGCCACGAGCCGCTCCGCTGCGGTCACTCGGCGAACTCCGCCATGCCCTCCAGCGGCGAGCTCGCGCGTGCATGCGTGCGGCGTGGGATCCGCCCGGCGCCGCGTGCGAGCACGCCCGCGACGATCGCGTGGCGGATCGCGTGCGCCATCGCGACGGGGTCGGTGGCACGCGAGATCGCGCTCGCGCACAGGACGGCGTCGCAGCCGAGCTCCATCGCAAGCGCCGCATCCGAGGCCGTGCCGACGCCGGCGTCGAGGATGACCGGCACGCCCGCCGCCTCGATGATCAGCGTGAGGTTGGCCGGGTTGGCGATTCCCTGGCCGCTGCCGATCGGCGAGCCCAGCGGCATGACGGCAGCACAGCCGATGTCCTCCAGGCGGCGCGCGAGGACCGGGTCGTCGGTCGTGTAGGGCAGCACCACGAAGCCCTCGTCGACGAGCTGCTCGGCGGCGACGAGCAGCTCCGGCGCGTCGGGCAGCAGCGTGCGCTCGTCGCCGATGACCTCGAGCTTGACCCACTCCGTGCCCAGCGCCTCGCGCGCGAGCTGTGCGGTGAGGACGGCGTCGCGCGCGGTGAAGCAGCCGGCCGTGTTGGGCAGGACGTCGACGCCCCTGGCCCTGATGACGTCCAGCAGCGACCCCTCGGCGGACGTATCGACGCGCCGCATGGCCACCGTCACGAGCTCGGTCCGGCTGGCCTCGATCGCGTCGCCGAGCGTCTCCATCCGCGTGAAGCCGCCGGTCCCGAGCAGCAGCCGCGACCCGAACGTGCGGCCGGCGATCTGAAGCGCCGGGGACGCGGAGCGGCCGGCCACGTGCGGCTGCACGGTCATCCGCCCTGCACCGCCCGGACGATCTCGACGTGCGCGCCCTCGTCGAGCGTGCGCGTCGGCCAGACCCCGCGCCGGGCGACCTCGGCATCGACGGCCACCGCGATCCCCGCCGCGTCAGGATCGATGTCGAGCTCGACGAGGACATCGCGGATCGTCGGGTGATCGGCGGTCTCGACCGGCTTGCCGTTGACGAAGATCATGCCGGCACCCTGCCGAAGCGGCCCGCCGCGAAGGCGGGCTCGACGGGTTCTGCGGCACCGTCGGCGGCGAGACCGTCTACGACGATGTCGGCCGTCAGCGGCGCGAGCAGGATCCCGTTGCGATGGTGGCCGGTCGCCCAGTGCAGGCCGGCGAGCTCCTCGGCCGGCCCGAGCACCGGCGCGTTGTCGGGCGTCGCCGGGCGCAATCCCGCGGACGCCTCCTCGATGACGAGCTCGTGCACGCCGGGAACGAGCTCGCCCGCGTCGCGCAGCAGCTCGTACAGGGCGCCGGCGGTGACGGTCGTGTCGAAGCCGCGCTCCTCCATCGTCGCGCCGAGCACGTAGCGCCCGTCGCCGCGCGGGACGAGGTAGCCGCCCTCGAAGCGCACGATGCGTTCCACCAGGGCGGGCGGGCCGCGATGAGCGGGATCGCGCAGACGCAGGATCTGGCCCTTGACGGGGCGCAGCGGGATGCGCGGAAGCCCGTCGATCGCGCCGCTCCACGCCCCCGCCGCGACGACGACGCGCTCCGCGCGCACGAGCTCTCCACCCGCGACGACGACCCCGGTGATCCCTCCCGAGCGGGAGTCCACGCGCTCCACGCTCGTGCTCGTGCGCAGCGTGACGCCGGCGCGCCGCGCGGCCTGCGCGAGCGCGAGCACGAGCGCGCGCGGGTCGATCGAGTGATCGCCGGGCACGTCGAGCGCGAGCCGGACCGTCGGCGCCAGCGCCGGCTCGAGGCGCCGCGCCGCGCTGGGCAGCAGGCGCTGCACGCCGAGACCGAGATCCAGGCGCAGCGCGAGCTCGCGCTCGAGCGCTT
>JAHWJM010000062.1 GCA_019348435.1 Actinomycetota bacterium | reverse complement strand
CCGGCACCGGCTGGGACAAGAAGCCGCCGGCACCGGCGATCCCCGACGACGTCGTCGCCGGCACGCGGGCGCGCTACATCGAGGCCTACGAGACGATCACCGGCGACGGCTTCGACGGCTGGCTCGAGCGCGTGGCGCCATGACCGTCCACGCGCGCGTGCTCGTGCGCCCGAAGGCCGGGATCCTGGATCCGCAGGGCGTCGCGGTCGAGCGCGCGCTGCCGGCGCTGGGCTTCGAGGGCGTTTCCGAGGTGCGGGTCGGCCGGTTGATCGAGCTCGAGATCGAAGACCCCAGCCAGCTCGAATCGATGTGCGAGATGCTGCTCGCGAACCCGCTGATCGAGGATTACGAGATCCTCGCAGGCGGGGGCTGATGCGCGTGATGCGTTAGCCTGTGCATCATGCGCACCACCATCTCGATCCACAACGAACTGCTGGAGAGCGCCAAGCTGCGCGCGCGCGAACGAGGCATCACCCTGGGACAACTCGTCGAGGACGGGCTGCGCCGCGAGCTCGCGGCGCGGGACGAGCCGTCGACGCCGGTGGAGATCCCGGTCTTCCGAGGCGGCAACGGCCCGCGGCCGGGCGTGGACTTCACGTCCAATCGCGCGTTGTACGAGCTCCTCGACGAGGGAGTGCCGCTCGAGAAGCTCCGCTGAGCGTGATCCTCCTGGACGTGAACGTGGTCTTCGCGGCACACCGCGTCGACCATCCTCATCACCTTGCGATCCGTCGATGGATGGACACGGTCGAGGCGAGCGCCGAGCGGTTCGTCGTCCCGACCGTCGTATGGACATCGTTCTTGAGGCTGGCCACGAGCCGGCGGCCGTTCCCCGTACCGACGCCGGTCGCCGACGCGTTCGCATTCCTCGAGGCCGTCCGGGCTCACCCCCGGCACCTGACCTTGGAGCCGGGACCCCAGCACCTTGCCTTGCTTCGACGCCTCTGCGAGGAGTCCGACGCCACGGGCGACCTGGTCGCCGATGCCGTCATCGCCGCGATCGCGCTCGAACACGGCTGCGCGGTGGCCTCGTTGGATCGCGACTTCGCGCGCTTCCCCTCGATCGAGCACGTCGTGCCGGCGGCGCGCTGAGCGCCGAATGCGCTTCGGGGTCATCCGCTTTCCCGGCTCGTGCGACGAGGTCGACGCGATGCTCGCCTGCGAGCGGGTGCCGGGCGCCTCGGCGGTGCTGCTGTGGCACCGCGACCCCGACCTCGGCGGGGTCGACGCCGTCGTCGTGCCCGGCGGGTTCTCCTACGGCGACTACCTGCGCGTCGGTGCGATCGCGCGCTTCTCGCCGGTCATGGAGTCCGTCATCCGCTTCGCGCGCGCCGGCGGGCTCGTGCTCGGCATCTGCAACGGCTTTCAGGTGCTCTGCGAGGCTCGGCTGCTGCCCGGCGCGCTGCTGCCCAACCTCGAGCGCCGCTTCATCTGCCGCCAGGTCGGTGTGGAGGTCGCGCAGGCGTCGATGCCGTTTACGGCCGACTGCGCTGTCGGCGAGGTGCTGTCGATCCCGGTGAAGCACACGACCGGGTGCTACTACGCGCCTCCTGCCGATCTCGAGGCGTTGGAGGCGGCCGGTCAGGTGCTGCTGCGCTACGCCCACGACGGAAACCCGAACGGCTCGTCGAACGACATCGCCGGCGTGAGCAACGCGGCCGGCAACGTCTTCGGCCTGATGCCCCATCCCGAGCACGCCGTCGACCCGTTGACGGGGTCCGTCGACGGGCTGAAGATCTTCACGTCGATGGCGCATGCCCACGGTTGAGCAGGCCGTCAGCCTCGGGCTGACGCCGGCGGAGTACGAGCTGATCTGCGAGCAGATCGGGCGGACGCCCAACGAGGTCGAGCTGGCGGTGTTCTCGTTGATGTGGAGCGAGCACTGCGCCTACAAGCATTCGAAGAAGCTGCTGCGCTCGCTGCCGACTTCGGGCCCCCGGCTGGCGCTGGGGCCGGGCGAGAACGCGGGCGCGGTGGACGTCGGCGACGGCTGGGTCGTCGCCTTCAAGGTCGAGTCGCACAACCACCCGTCGGCGGTCGAGCCGTTTCAGGGCGCGGCGACAGGCGTCGGCGGCATCCTGCGCGACATCTTCGCGATCGGCGCGCGGCCGATTGCGGTGTTGGACTCGCTGCGCTTCGGCGAGCCGTCCTCGGCACGCACGCAGTACCTGCTCGACCACGCGGTCGGCGGGATCGGCCACTACGGCAACTCGATCGGCGTGCCGACGATCGGCGGCGAGGTCTACTTCGAGGAGCCCTACGAGCAGAACTGCCTCGTCAACGCGATGGCTCTGGGGCTGGCTCGCTCGGAGGGCTTGATCCGCTCTGCGGCCGCGGGGATCGGCAACCCGCTGGTGCTGTTCGGCGCGTCGACCGGGCGCGACGGGATCGGTGGTGCTTCGGTGCTGGCGTCGGCGGAGCTGGGCGAGGAGGACGCCGCGAAGCGCCCGACGGTTCAGGTCGGCGATCCGTTCGCCGAGAAGAAGGTCATGGAGTGCTCGCTGGAGCTGCTCTCACGCGGGTTGCTCGTGGCGCTGCAGGACCTCGGCGCCGCGGGGCTGACGTCGTCGTCGGCGGAGATGGCGTCCAAGGGTTCGGTCGGCCTCGACATCGACGTGGGGCTGGTGCCGCTGCGCGAGGCGGGGATGGAGCCGTGGGAGATCATGATCTCCGAGTCGCAGGAGCGGATGCTCTGCGTCGTCGAGCCTTCTGTCTTGGACGAGGTGCTGGCGGTGTGCGAGAAGTGGGAGGTCGGCGGGACGGCGATCGGCGTTGTGACGGATACGCGCGCGTTGCGGGTGTTCGTCGGCGAGGAGATGGTCGCCGACATGCCGGTGCCGGCGCTGGTGGACGACTGCCCGCTGTACGACCTCGTCGTGGAGAAGCCGGCGGCGGGGCTGTATCCGGCGCCGTCGCCGGTGCTGGCCTCTGGCGCAAGCGACACGCGCGCGACGCTGCTCGCCCTGCTCGCGTCGCCGAACATCGCCTCGCGGCTGCCCTTGTTTCAGCAGTACGACTGGCTGGTGCAGTCGCGCACGGTGCGGCGACCCGAGCAGGCTGACGCGGCTGTGCTTGCTTTACCGGTGGCGCCGGGCGGGCTCGCAGTATCGATCGACGGCTCGGGGCGGCGGGTGGCCTGCGATCCGTATACAGGCGCTGTCGAGGCGGTGCTCGAGTGCGCGGCCAACCTGGCCTGCGTCGGCGCCGAGCCGCTGGGGCTGACGAACTGCCTGAACTTCGGCAATCCCGAGAAGCCGCACATCGCGTGGCAGCTGACGGAGGCGATCCGCGGGCTCGGCGACGCCTGCCGCGCGCTCGACATGCCGGTGGTCGGCGGCAACGTGTCCCTGTACAACGAGAGCGGCGGCGGGCCGATCTACCCGACCCCCGTCGTGGGGATCGTCGGCGAGCTGCCCGACGTGGCGCGGGCGGGGCGTTCGGGGTTCCTGCGGTCCGGCGACGCGATCGCGCTGGCGGGGCCGTTCCGGCCGGCGCTTGAGGCGTCGGAGCTCGCGAAGCTGCGCGGCGAGTCGTTGCCGGTCGGGTTGCCGCCGGTCGACATCGCGGCGCTGCGCGCAGCGCAGGAGGCGATCCGCGACTTCGTCCGCTTCGGGTCGCTGTCGAGCGCCCACGACATCGCCGAGGGCGGGCTGCTCGTGGCGGTGGCCGAGTCCTGCCTGGCGGGCGAGATGGGCGCGACGCTCGGCCTCGGCGGGGTGGTCGACGCGCGCGCCGGTGAGCTCGACCGCGTCCTGTTCGGCGAGTCGCCGGGTGCCGGATTCGTGGTCTCCGGCACGGGCGACGCCCTGCGGCGACTGGGCGAACGCGTGGATCTCGAGGTGCTCGGCACGGTCGGCGGAGACGCGCTCGAGATCGTTGCCGGCGATGTGCGCGTGGAGGTCCCGCTCGACGAGCTGCGCACGTCCCACAGCGCGCTCGCGCCGCTGTTTGCGTAGCCGGGCGGCTCCGGCCGGTCTTCTTCGGCCGGCGGTCGGCGTACGCCGCGCGTTCACAGTCCTGCGTCAGACATCCGTCAGCAGCGAGTGCACTGCGCGGACTTCGTCGATCGAGCTCGCGAAGGCGTCGAGCACTTCGGGGTCGAAGTGCTTGCCGCGCTCGCCGCTCATCCACGCGAAGGCCGATTCGACCGACCACGCCGGACGATAGATGCGATCAGAGGTCAGCGCGTCGAAGACATCGGCGACTGCGGCGATGCGTCCCTCCAACGGAATGCTCTCGCCCGACAACCCGCGGGGGTAGCCGCTGCCGTCGAACTTCTCGTGGTGCGTGCGGGCGATCACGGCCGCCAGATCGAGCAGTCTGCTGCAGGAGCCGCTCAGCATCTCGTAGCCGACCTCGGAGTGGGTTTCCACAGCGAGGCGCTCGGCGGCGGTGAGAGGTCCGGGCTTGAGCAGGATGCTGTCGGGGATCGCGTGCTTGCCGACGTCGTGAAGCGCGCTGGCGAGGCTGATCGATTCGGCGTGCAGCCCGAAGCGGTCGCTGAGCAGCGCGCAGTAGTGACTGACCCGCTTGACGTGTCTGCCGATGCCGGGATCACGATGCTCTGCCGACTGCGCCCAGCGGTGAATCGTCTCCGCCTGCAGGACCCGGCCGCGCGCGGCCGCTGCCTCCACCCGCGTCAGCGCGTCGGCGACCGCGGTCGTGCGCAGCTCGACGATCCGCTCGAGGTTCTCGCGCGTCGCGCGCTCGTGTACCTCCATGTCGCGCCGTCGCAAGGCGTTCATGACGCCGATCAGCACCTCGGTGCGCCGGACCGGCTTGCTGAGGTATCCGTACGCGCCGAAGTTTATTGCGACCTGCGCGACTGCCGGGTCGTCGACCGCGCTGATCAGCAGCGTTGCGGTCTCGGGGTGCTCGCAGAGCGCGAAGCGGACCAGATCGATCCCCGTCTCGCCCGGCATGCTCACGTCGCTGAGCAGCAGGTCGATCCTCTCGTGCGCAAGCGCACGCCGGGCGCCCGCCGCGCTGCCGACCTTGCGGACGTCGTAGCCGGCGTCCGACAGGATCTCGACCAGCACGTCAAGGACAGGCGGATCGTCGTCGACGACCAGGATGCGCGCGGCTGCGGGCGCATCGAGCACGGCGCTGTGCACCGCGTACTCCGGATCGAGGGGGCGCAGCTCGACCAGCCTGCCGTGGATCTCCTCGCGGATCGCGGTGACGATCTTCACCAGGTGCACATCGGTGCTCGCGACGATCACGTTCGGCGCCAACCGCAGCTCCAGCTCGCGCGCCAGCTCGGAGCCGCGGGCGAGCCCGAAGGTTCCCAGCGAGCCCGCGAGCTTGTGCGCGTCGCCCTCGGCGGCAGCTCGCAGGTCCTCCTCCAGGTTGCCGACGCCGATCGCGTCGACCGCCTGCGCGAGCGTGTCGACCCGCCGCTGAAAGTCGGCGTGGCTGTTCGTGAAGATCGTCTGCAGTCCAGCAGATAGCTGTGTCATCGGGTCTCCTCGCTTCCGGTGAGGATGGTGTTGATCTGGTCGGGCAGCGTCATGGGGTCAAAGGGCTTGGTGAGGGTGCCGGCCGCGCCGAGCTGCGCGAAGCGGCGCTGGTGGGCGCTGTGCGCCTTGGCGCTCAGAAAGATCACCGGAATGTCGCTCGTCTGCGGGTCCGCCTGCAGCCGGCGGAACGTGGCGGGACCGTCGAGGTCGGGCATCATGACGTCCAGCACGATCGCGTCTGGACGTTCGGCCCGCGCCATCGCGACCGCCTGCTCGCCTCCGGCGGCGCTGGAGACCCGCCAGCCCCCGATCACCTGCAGGCTGAGCGCCGCCACCTCACGGATGTCGTTCTCGTCATCGACGAGCAGGATGTGCTTCTGACTCATCGTGCGGCCTGCGGTGCTCGCGCCTGCGTGGAACCGGATACATGGTGCACCGGCAGCGTGAACGAGAAGGTGCTCCCGACGCCCAACTCGCTGTCGACCCAGATGCGGCCGCCGTGCTGCTCGACGAGCCTGCGGCAGATCGCCAGGCCGAGGCCGCTGCCGCCCTTGTCGCGCGAGTCGCCGGCATCGACCTGATAGAAGCGCTCGAAGATGGGCGCCAGCGTCTCGGTGGAGATGCCCCTGCCCTCGTCGGCTACCTCGAAGAGCACCTCGTCGTCGTGGCTGACACAGCTGATGTGAACGGTGCTGTCCGCCGGCGAGAACTTGATCGCGTTGCTGATGAGGTTCGTCAGGATGCGATGCACCCGGTCTGCATCCGCCGACAATTGGACCGACTCGGTCGTGAGCTTCAGGTGCACACCGGCGTCGTCTGCGAACTGGCCCACGCACTGTTCCGCGTGCAGCACCAGCTCGCCCGCCTCGCAGGGCTGCAGATGGAGGTCGATCGTGCCCGAGTCGATCCGTTCGATGTCGAGGATGTCGCCGATCAGGCGCACCAGCCGGTCGGTGTTCTGGACCGCGATCTCCACCATCCGCTGAGCGGTGTCCGGTAGTTCGCCGAGCATGCCGCTCTCGAGCAGGCCGAGCGAGCCGCGGATCGAGGTCAGCGGGGTCCGCAGCTCGTGGCTGACGATCGAGATGAACTCCTCCTTTGCCCGCTCGACCTCGCGGCGATCGGTGATGTCCTGTCCCGTGCCGCGCATCGTCACCGGCACTCCCCCGGCTCCCATGACGACCTCGCCGCGGATGTGAATGATCCGTACGGTGCCGTCCGGTCGCACGATGCGGTGGTCGAAACGGTAGGGGTCACCGGTTTCGAGGGTCGCTTCGAGCTGTTCGCGGACCATGGCGCGATCTTCGGGGTGCACCGATTTGATGGACTCCTCGAAATCCATCGCCTCAGCGCGGGGAACGAGCCCGTTGACGCGCCAGAACTCACCGGACCACACGGTGGTGTTCGACTCGAGATCCCACTCCCAGCTGCCGAACTGGCCAAGCGCCTGGGCGCTCGTCATCTGCGCGTGTTGCAGTGCGAGGTCACGCCCCCGGCGCTCCGAGCGAGCGAGCGAGCGTTCGTCCTCCAGCGCGTGCGCGCGGTCGCGCCTGGAGTCTGCGCGGTCCTGCTCGCCGAGCTCCCGGTCGTTTCGTGCCTTGACCCGGTCGCTCGCTGCGCGCCTGTGATCCTCGACCGCGCGAGCATGCAGCTGCTGAACCTGCTGGCTCGGCTTGCGCCAGGAGGCCCGGTCATCGTCCTCCTGCTCGAGCACTCGGTCGGCGATGTCGGCCTCGCGATCGCGCCCGGCCGCAAGCTCATCGCGTTTCTGTGCGGCCCGGTCGCGCTCGCCGGCGGTCTCGTCGCGAACCTGGCCGGGCTGCGACAAGTCGCTGGACGAGCAGGGATGCTCGGCGTCGTTCGCTGGTTCTGAACTGATCAACATCTCGATCCTCCTGCTGCGGCACAACGACCGCCGTCGGTTCGGAGGATTCAGATGGCTAGGCGTTCAGGCTCGATCATCCCGGCCCGCAAGCGGTTGGCTCATGCTCCCGTTGTAGGGGTTATCGACAATCGAGCCGCGTTTCAACCTCCGCGAATTAGATGGTTCGGCGACTTCCGCGCGGTGGTCCACCAATTAACTGATTTTCGGGCGCCGTTTCTTTACATGAATACTGCGCCTCGCGCCCGGGAAGTGTTTCCGGGGCCCCGCCGACCATTCTGGAGGAGCGCATGGACGCGAAGACGTCGACGTTGCGAGAGAGCGCAGGGATTCGTAGCGATCCGCTGTATGAGCACAGTCTCAATCCGATGCTCATCGCCGACGATCAGCGGCGCTACGTCGACGCGAACGCGGCCGCGTGCCTGTTCTTGCGCCTGCCGGTCGAATCGCTTCGCAAGCTCACGATCGATGATCTGACGACACCCGCGCTGCGTCCCGACCTGCAAGCGATGTGGTCGGAGTTCCTGCACGGCAAGCTGATCGAGCACAGCCTCCCCTGGCATCTGCAGATGCCCGACGGGGCGAGCGTCGCGGTCGATATCAGCGGGACACCGCACCTGCGTCCCGGCTGCCATCTCACGATCATGCTCTTTCCCGCCGAGCGCACGCTCAACGAGCGTCTCGAGCACGCTCCGCCGCCGGCCGACAAGGTGCTCACCCCGCGCGAGCGTGAGGTCCTCACGCTGGTGGCGCTCGGAAACACCGGCCTGCGGATCGCCTCCCGCCTCGTTCTCGCGCCGGCGACGGTGCAGAGCCACGTGGTCAACGCGCTGATCAAGCTGGGGGCCAAGAACCGCGCTCACGGAATCGCGCTCGCCCTACAGGCCGGCGAACTCGACCTCCACGCTCCCGATCAGATGGCGGTCGTCGCGGGGGCACGCCGAGAGGCCGGCAAGTCTTGATTTAGGATGCGCGCATGACCCCCTCGCCTGCGTTGCGCGCGCCCGGGGACCTCGACCGCCGCCTCGAGGAGCACCGGCGTGCGCTGACCGCTCACTGCTACCGGATGCTCGGCTCGCCGTTCGAGGCCGAGGACGCCGTACAGGAGACTCTCGTTCGCGCGTGGCGTGGCCTTGAGGGCTTTGAGGCCCGCGCCGCGCTTCGCAGCTGGCTGTACCGCATAGCCACCAACGTCTGCCTGGACATGCTCAAGGGCGGGGAGCGCCGTGCGCGACCGATGGACCTGGGGCCTGCTCGGTCGGACGATCCCGGCCTGCTGCAGGCGCTGCCCGACGTCACCTGGCTCGAGCCGATTCCCGACGCGCTCGTCCTACCGCGCAGCAGCGCCGGCGACCCGGCCGAGCTCGCGCAGGCCCAGGAGACCCTCAGGCTCGCGTTCGTCGCCGCGCTGCAGCACCTGCCCGCGCGCCAGCGGGCGGTGCTGATCCTGCGCGAGGTGCTGCGCTGGAGCGCGGCCGAAACTGCCGAGCTGCTCGACACGAGCGTCGCCTCGGTCAACAGCGCGCTGCAGCGCGCGCGGGCCACGCTCGCCGACCACCAGCCCACCACCGACGACGCGCCGGCGTGGCTGGAGGCGGCAGAGAGCGAGCTGCTGGAGCGCTACGTCAAGGCCTTCGAGCAGTACGACATCGACGGGCTCATCGCGGTGCTGCACGAGGACGCGACGCTGTCGATGCCCCCATACGACCTCTGGCTGCGCGGCCCCGAGCACATCGCGGCGTGGTTCGTCGGCATCGGCCACGGGTGCCGCGGCTCGCGGCTCATCGCGACGAGAGCCAACGGCTCGCCCGCCTTCGGCCAGTACCGCCCGAGCGGGCCCGGCGGTAGCTTCGAGCCGTGGGCGCTGCAGGTCATCGAGCACTCAGATGGGCGGATCACCGGCATCAACTCGTTCCTCGACACCGCGCGGATATTCCCGCTCTTCGGCCTGCCCGCCGTTCCCCCCGCCGAGTAACCCGCCACCCGCGTCCTCCTCGACCGGCACGACGTCGGACAAGCCGCAGAAGGCGACCATCTGCTCGAGCTCGCGCGACACGCCCCGCAGACGCAGCCCGCAGCCGAGCCGGCGGGCCTCGAGGCGCAGGCGCGCCAGGAGCTCGACCGCCGCGAGATCGGCCTCCAACGCACCCACGTCGCACACGACGATGGCGAGGTCCGGCTCGGGGATCGGTCGCGGCGGCAGCACGGCTCTTCGGCCTCCTGACACAACAAAGACCGCACGGGCCGGGGAAACTCATCGCCGCCCGGGCGCACGCCGAGGGGCTGGGTATTCTTGAACTCGTGACGAACCTCGACGAGCGCGAGGGTCCACGCGACGAGTGCGGAGTGTTCGGGATCTACGCGCCCGGGCACGACGTCTCCCGGCTGGCGTACTTCGCGCTCTACGCCCTGCAGCACCGTGGTCAGGAGTCGGCCGGCATCGCCGCCGCCGACGTGAACGGGCACATCATGACCCTGCGCGAGCTGGGGCTCGTCAACCAGGTCTTCGACGAGCAGAAGCTGCGCGCGCTCGGCGGCGACATCGCCGTCGGCCACGTGCGCTACTCGACGACCGGCTCCAACGGCTGGGACAACGCGCAGCCCGTGCACCGCTCCGACCGCCGCGAGCTCGCGCTCGGCCACAACGGCAACCTCATCAACGCCGTCGAGCTGCACAGCGAGCTGCGCGAGAGCGGCGTGTCGTTCCGCTCGACGTCGGACTCCGAGATCATCGCCGCGCTGCTGGCCGCCCACGAGGCCGAGCGCATCGAGGACGCCACCAGCGAGATCCTGCCGCGTCTGCAGGGCGCGTTCTCGACGGTCCTCATGACGAAGGACCGCCTCGTCGCGTTCCGCGATCCCGCCGGGCT
>JAHWJM010000061.1 GCA_019348435.1 Actinomycetota bacterium | reverse complement strand
CCCGCGAACGCCGTCTGCGTCTTTCAAGCAACCGTCCGCTCGGGACCGGCATTCGTCGTCGCACAGGGCCAGGCGCAACCGAGCGGCCGAGTCGTCGTGACGACCTATGCAGCGACGGGTGCCGCGGCAGGCGGCCCTGACGCCACCACCACCACGGGCCCGAGGCTCGCCGACGTCCCGTTCTACGTCACAGCGCAATGCACGTCGCCGGCGGCATCGACCACTGGCTAGCCGACGCGCCGAACGACCCGAGGCATAGCACCGCCCGACCGCCGTCCGCTGGTGCTTCGGTTTCGTCCGGCAGGTTCAGTGGAAGGGGCAGGCGGGCGCCTGCCCCTTCCATAGCTTGCCGTCCAGCGCGCTGACCGTGTTCGCCGAGGTGCTCGTGCTGCTCAAGCTCACGTGCTCCCGCTCCGCATCGGCGAGCGCCGCGACGATCCGCGTGCCGCCGTCGGTTCTACCGCCGGCCAGCCCGGCCGCCGAAGGGTCAGCGCCGGCGCTGACCGAAATCGACCATGTCGTGCTCGAGGTCGCGCGCGAGTGATCGTGCGCGTCGCCCGTCCGGGGAGCTCGTCGAAGGCCGCCCGGCCGCGGTCGTCGCCAGGTCGCCGGCATCAGCCGCAGGCGATCTCCAGCTCCGTGGCGCGCCGGCCGGCTGCGCGTCGGTCAGCGCCTCCGCCAGACCGCCTCGACGGCGCAGCCGTTTAGGCACTCTGGCCGATCGGTGCCTAGACCCGGCCATCAAATCCCGCAAACTCGCAACTTTTCGCCAGTCGAGTGTCGGCGCCGGGTGAAAACTAGGCCACCTGCTACCGGCCTAGATTTCGACCGGCCTTGACAATCTTCCTGGCCGTGGGCGGCTGGGCAGTGGCGTACCAGCTGGGATCGAGAAATCAGTCCTCACCGTCGACCTCGACGACCTCAACCCGGCCGTCTCCATCGACATCATCGTCGCCAGATACTCAACCCCAGCCGGCGCCAGCCACGTCGACGCAACCTCCGTGACACCGCGGCTCTTCGGCAGCCGCGGGCAGTGCATGCCCAAGCCACCCAATCCCGGCCGACAGCCCGAACCGCCCACCGCCGAACGGTGATGAAGCCCGCGAAACTTACTCCTGCAGGCGATCGCCCTACCCCCGCCGGTACCCCGCCGACCGCCATAGCCTCGGTGCCGCGCTACCGCTCGCGGCGCGCGAATCCACCCCATCTCGCGGACTCATCCTCGTGCCCGCCCGGCCGCGGGGCCGGTCGGATCGGGCCAAAACTCCCGGCTGTCGGCCCGATCCTGGCCGTATTGAGCGAAAATTGCGTCAGACCGGCTGGCGCGTCTGCTCGCGGCGAGGACAAAAACGTCCTGCAAATCCGAGCACTCGATACCGCGGGCTGCCTGGATCGCACCCAGGAGATCGGGGGTTCGAGTCCCCCTAGCTCCACTCGCCGACGCCTGCAGGTGCGCTTCGTGTTGCCGCGCTGCGCTGGAGCAAGGCGTGCGACGATGTCGAGGTGGGGACTGGTGGTTGGTCGGAGTGAGGGAAGCGGCATGTGCGGCAGCGTCGCGTGCGGCGCTTCCATCCCGGCTGGATTCGGCTGCGCGGCGCTGACGAGCGGTCGGGGGAGAGCATCCGGAAGGACTCGCGCGGGCACCTGCGCCTGGCGTGGTGACGGCTGATGAGATTCGCGATCCTCGGTCCGGTCGAGGTGTTCGACCGCGATGGGAGCCGCGTCTCGATCGAGGGCCGGCGACAGCTGACGTTGCTCACCTGCCTGCTGATCCACGCTGATCGCGCGGTGGCCGGCGACGACTTGATGGAGATGGTCTGGGGCGAGCACGTTCCGGCAGGTGGCCTGAAGACCCTGCACGTCCTGATCGCCCGGCTGCGCAAGGCGCTCGGCGAGGACGGCGACCTGCTGCGCACGACGGGGGGCGGCTATCTGCTGGCGGTCGATCGCGGCGCGGTCGACGCCGCGCTGTTCGAGCAGCGCGTAGACGACGCCCGGCGCGCGCTTGGCGCCGGCGACGCCCGGCGCGCCGCCAAACTGCTGCGCGAGGCGCTGGCGATGTGGCGCGGCCCAGCGTTGGCCGACGTCGCGTACGAGCCGTTCGCGCAAGCGGAGATCCGGCGGCTCGAGGAGCTGCGCCTTGCAGCAATCGAGGTGCGCGTCGACGCCGACCTGCAGCTCGGGCGGCACAGCGACGTGATCAGCGAGCTGGAGGCGGCGGTGATCCGTCACCCGACCCGGGAGCGGCTCGTCGGGCAGCTCATGACCGCTCTGTACCGCGCCGGCCGTCAAGCCGACGCGCTCGAGGCCTACCAGCGTGCCCGCAGCTCGCTGGCAACGGATCTCGGCCTCGAGCCGGGCCCGAGCCTCAAGGCGCTCCATACGCAGATACTCGTCCACGGCGAGTCGCTGGAGTTGCCGGCGTCGGCGTCCGAGGCGGGCGCGGCGGTCGGAGCGCGGCGTGATCCGGCGCGCACCCCGCCGCTGCCGGCACGCACGAGCGAGCTGCTCGGACGCGAGGCCGACCTCGAGGCGGTCGGCGAGCTGCTGCGCCGCGACGACGTCCGCCTCGTGTCACTCACCGGCCCCGGTGGCGTGGGCAAGACCCGGCTCGCGATCGAGCTCCTCCACCAAATGGAGGGTGAGTTCGCCGACGGCGCGGCGTTCGTCGATCTCTCGGCGGTGGCGGACCCCGAGGCGGCCGCCGACGTCGTGCTGACCGCTCTCGAGGCGACGGGCGATCCGGGAGCGACGGCGCTCGAAACGCTCGCACGAGTCGTCTCGGACAGGGAGCAGCTGATCGTCCTCGACAACTTCGAGCATCTGATGGCGGCGGCACCGCGCCTCGCGGCGCTGCTCGACGCCGGGCCGCGCCTCAAGCTGCTCGTGACGAGCCGCGCCACGCTACATCTGCGCGCCGAGCACTGTTACCTGCTCGAGCCGCTCGAGCTGCCCCACGGCGCCGATCCGAGTCAGGTGCGCGCCGCCCCCGCGAGCGCGCTGTTCATCGCCCGCGCCGCGGCGCGGGGCCCTGCGCTGCATCTGACGAGCGCAAGCGCCAAAGCGATCGCGGCGGTGTGCACTCGACTCGACGGCCTGCCGTTGGCGATCGAGCTCGCGGCGACCCGCTGCGGCGTGCTGACGCCTGAGGAGATCGCGCGCCGGCTCGACCGGATCCTTCCGGTACTCGGCGCGGGAGCGCGCGACGCGCCCGATCGCCATCGGACCCTGCGCGCCACGCTGGACTGGAGCTTCCGCCTGCTCAGCGCCGACGATCAGCTCGCCTTGAGCAGGCTGTCGTGCTTTTCGGGCGGCTTCGCGCTCGACGCGCTCGCCGCCGTCTGTCACGAGGGCGATATCGAGAGCGCGCTCGAGACGCTCGCCCGGCTGGCCGGCTTCTCGCTGATCCAGGTCGAGGAGCGCGAGGGGACGACGCGCTACCGCCTGCTCGAGACGGTGCGCGAGTACGCGGCGGAGCGTCTGCAAGCGTCCGGCGCGGAGGAGGTGACAAAGCGCCGGCACGTCGCGCATTACCTCGCGCTGGCGGAGCAGGGCGAGCCGCATCTCGTCGGCGGCGACCAGGCGGGCTGGCTCGATCGCCTGGAGCGCGAACTCGACAACCTGCGCGCGGCGCTCGAGTCGTCGCTCAGCCTCGGCGACGCGGAGGCGAGCCTGCGGCTGGCGGGCGCGCTGTCGCAGTTCTGGTATCTCCACGGGCACTACCGCGAGGGGCAGGACCTGCTCCGGCGGGCACTCGCAGCGCCAGGTTCCGCACCCGCATCGGCACGGGCGAAGGCGCTGAAGGGCGCGGGCACGCTGGCCTTCCTGATGTGCGAGTACGACCGCGCGACGGACCTGCTCGCCGGCAGCCGGACGCTCTACTGCGAGCTCGGCGACCGCCGCGGCGTCGCGTCGTCGCTGCAGGTTCTCGGCAGCGTCGCACGCGAACGCGCCGACTACGACGCTGCGGTCGCCTTCCACGAGGAGAGCCTGGCGCTGTGTCGCGCGCTGGGAGACGAGCACGGCACCGCTCGATCGATGAACTACCTCGGCTTCGTCGCCTGGCTGATGGGCGATCACGAGCGGGCTCGCTCGCTGTCGACGGAGACGCTCGAGCGCTTCCGGGCGCTCGCTGACAACGAGGGAATCGCGTGGTCGCTGCTCAACCTCGCGGCTACCGCGCTCTACGCCGGCGACGGCGTCGCCGTCGCGGGGCTGTGCGAGGACGCGCTGCGGCTGTCGCGGGAGATCGGCTACAAGGAGGGCGTCGCGTGGTCGCTGAACCTGCTCGGGGTCCTCGCGCAGCGCGAGGGGGACGCCGCCCGCGCGGGTGCGCAGCTCGCCGAGAGCCTCGCCGGACACATCGAGCTCGGCGATCGCTGGCGCGCCGCCAGCGTCCTCGAGGCGCTCGCGGGCCTGGCGACGCAGCAGGGCGATCACGTCCGCGCGGCACGGCTGTTCGGAGCAAGCGAAGCGCTGCGCGAGGCGATCGGTGCGCCTGTCCCGGCCTGCGACCGTGCGGTCTGCGAGCGCAACCTGGGGGCCCTGCGCGCGGCCGTGATCCCGCAGGTCTTCGCGATCGCGCGCGGCGAGGGCCGCGCGATGACGCTCGAGCAGGCTGCAGCCGAGGCGAGCGCCGCCGTGGAGGGGTCACGGCTCTGACAGAACCCCCGCGACGGCGCTGATCGGCGGAGCGAAGAAGTAACCGCCACCGGTCGCGACGACCCACTCGCGCTCGATCGCGATCTGCTGCACGCCGTTCGCGGTGGGGAAGTCGACGAAGCGCCGCCGGTCCCCGCGCTGGTCGCGCTGACCCATGATCGCGTCATGCCCGCCCAAGCTCGGCTGCAGCGACGAGTTCGCCCAGCGCCGGCTGACGAACTCGAACTGGTCCTCGATCGTGCTCGCGAACGAGATGAACATCAGCCCGCGTTCCTGCTGCACGAGCTCGTCGGGCGGATCCTCGACACCGACGAGCGGCGGACCGAAGGGTATGCCGCGACGCAACATCAACCGCAGCAGCGAATCCGTCGGCGTGCCGAGGTCGGTACCGCCGTCGCGCGGGTTGAGCTTGCGGATGTGCGCGAAGTGCGGGCACACCGCGCCCAGCACGTCGGCGCGAGCGGGAGGATGGTGATCGCCGGGATAGTTGGCGATCGGTCGCAGGACGGACGGACGCGTGTCATCGGCGAACAGGAAGTGGTTGTTGGCGAATTCGTCACCGGCGAGCGCCGCGTCGTCGGCGTCGGGCACGCGCATGACCGGGGCGCCGCTCGGCCATCGCCCGACGAGCATCGCGGCGAAGTGCT
Source organism: Actinomycetota bacterium (assembly GCA_019348435.1). GTDB lineage: Bacteria > Actinomycetota > Thermoleophilia > Solirubrobacterales > Solirubrobacteraceae > CADCVQ01. The sequence goes on along the minus strand of JAHWJM010000061.1, from coordinate 4,921 downwards.
GCGGCGACAGCCCGACCTGTTCGGCAGCCGAGACCGCGAAGTCCCAGAACGCGACCGTGTCCTGGTTGAGGCGCCGGCACACGAGGTAGGAGCCCCGCGCCGCCCACGCCGGGAAGTTGCTCGCCGGCGCGGCCGGCCTGAACAGGTCCTGCGGGTCCTGACGCGTCTCGCCGAGCAGAAACTGCCCCGGCCACACGAGCGCCTGCCCGGGTTTCGCGAAGAGCCGTGCGTGCGGGTCGGCGTCGTCGAGGAAGCGCGGCGTGATGAAGTCACCGGCAGCGGTCGAGACCTTGCCCCTGACGCCCGGCTGCGACACGCCGTCCTTGAAGCCGAAGTGCTCGTGGCCGCGAAGGTCTCCCGGCAGCGTGTCGCCGCGCTGCTCGAAGATGATCGTGAGCCCGGCGGCGCAGATCTCCGCCTTCGTCTCGGCGACCACGGCCTCCAGGTCCGCGGGCTCGTCGGCGGCGACGACGAGGAGGATGTCGGCCGCGTTGTGCTCGCCGCCGACGACCCAGTTCGAGCTGTGACCGCGCTCCCGCGGATCCGCCGGATCGCCGAGGTACGTCGAGCGCGCCGCCAGGTCCTGCCGGAAGCTGCGCTCTCCGAACGCGTCCGCCTGATCGGCGCCGGCGAGACGCGCGATCGCCCGGTGGGAGAGCGCGACGTTGAGCCAGGTCGCGTTGAGCCGCGGCTCGCGCACGCCGAGCCGCAGGCGTTGCGCCCGGTGGGCGCGAACGAACGCCAGCACGTCGTCCATCGACGCCAGCTGCGGCGCGATGTCGCGCAGCCACCTCTTCGTCGCGCCGACGTCCTCGATCCGCAGAAACAGGAACTGCTGATGATCCTTGTTGAACCCCGGCAGGGTGTTGCCCTGGACGTCCTCCCGGAAGCTGCCGTCGTAGATCGGCTCGTCGGGCTCACCCGCTGGCGCAGCGGGCGTCGGGGAGCCGCCGAGCGCCGGGACACGCACGTTGCGCGGCAGGACGCGCTCGACCTTGCCCAGCGCGGCAAGGACGGCGGCAACCTCGGGGCGGATCATCGCACGCGGCCGACGAGGCCGCCGGCCGTGACGGTGATGTGCTCGGCGAGCTGCCCGCCGTACTCGATCGGACGCCCCCCGATCCTGATGTCGCCGACGACGAATCCCTCGCCGGCCGGAACCTCGTACTCCAGTCGCAGCGCGGCGTCGGGCGTGCCGCGGCGGACGCGCCAGTAGTCGCCGACCGGCGTGCCGTCGGGCTTCGTCCAGCCCGCGTCGTCCCACGCGACCATGTAGAGCCCGACCGGCTCGCCCACGGTGACGGCGAAGCCCCTGCGCGAGCAGGCGCCGATGTCGAGGCTGAAGCGGGCGTCGGAGGCGGTCGAGATCTCGTTGTCGGGGTCGAAGCGCAGCGGCAGTCCGTCGTAGTTGTCCAGCGACGTGGGGCTGATCACGCTGTCGCGCTGAGCATTGATGAGCGCCGAGAGCGAGTTGATGCTCATGATGTAGTGCACGATCCCGCGCCTGCTGTTCCACTGGTTTCGAGGGTCGTACTTCCCGTCGTCGGCGAAAAGGTCCTCCAGCGCGACCGCCGGGTCGACGAGCTCGCGATACAGCTCGAGGACGCGCTCGGGCGCATGCGCTGCGAGCGTCGCCCAGTACTCCGGCGTCTCCGTCACGAAGACGACCCTGCTGATCTTGCCGTCGATCCTCGTGACATGCCACTCGAGGTACTCGTGCTGGGCGTCGCGGTTCTCGCCGGCGCCGAACGCGGCAGCGCGATCGTCGCGGTGGTTGATCAGCAGATGCGGCCGCGGGAAGCCGATCCACGGATAGGCCAGCGCGGCGGCCGGCTCGAAGTCCGTACCGCTCGGGTCGAAGAACGAGCGGCTTGCGCGGCCGGGTGCGCGCGGCCTGATGATCCCCGCGACGCGCTCGTGCCAGCTTTCGTAGAACGGTGAGGCCGCGGGCGCGTCGCGCAGCCGTCCGGGCGTGTCGAACCTCGTGACGAAGGCCATCCGCGACGAACCTAACGCATCGCATCGGGGCGGATGGCGCGGCGGGCGGCTTGCGTCGACGCGGGCGCGACGACCAAAGGCCCCGCGACAAGCGGGGCCTTCGGTCGTGCCTGCGATGAGCGGACGACGTGCGCTACCGCCAGACGAAGCGGAACTGCTGGTTGCCACCGCCGTTGCAGCCCCACTGGTGCAGGTTGGCGCCATCCCAAGTGGACGCCCACGCGACATCGGCGCACGCGAAGCTGTGACGCGCGATGAGCTGGTAGTAGCCGCTGTCGATGTACCGCAACTTGAACTGCTGGTTGTAACCGACCCCGCAGGTCCACTGCTGGATGTTGGCGCCATCCGCGCGGCTGCCGTACTCGACATCGAGGCACTTGCCGCTGTGACGGGCGACGATCTGGTAGTAGCCGCTGTCGGTGTACGAGAGCGAGAACTGCTGGTTGTACCCGCCGTTGCAGCTGTACTGCCCCACGTTGGCGCCGTTCCACTGGCTGGCCCATGCCACGTCGAGGCACTTGCCGCTGTGGCGCGGCTTGATCTCGTAGGCTGCGTCGGCCTGGGCGGCCGGGGCGACGGCACCGGCCGCGAGGGCCAGCAGCAGAGCGCCGAAAGCGCGCTTGCGGTTCCGGCGGGTGATCTTGATGAAGCGCATTGCATCTGCTCCTTGTGAGCGTTGAGATGAAGTGACGCCGCGAGCTTCTCGTCGCACGCCTACGGCGCGGCTACACGGGGTTACGGCGCGGCTACACGGCGGTTACGGGTGCCGTCTCGGGCGTCGACCACCGAGAGCCGATTGCGCCTCTGCGTGAAGGTCGATCCGGCTTGGCCAGCGCGTCGCGCCGACGCAGTTCGCGGTCGCAAGCTCGTCTCGCAGCCGGCAGGGCGCGTGTTCAAGGTCCCCAATGCGACCGGCAAGCCCGGCGTGCTCTTCCCGCAGCGCCCGCTCGTGCTCGCTACCAGCCGCACGCTGCTGACGCGCGCCGCCAACCGCTACCGGCCCTGCTTCCGATACTCACGCTGATCGACCCGTAAACGACGGGGCAGAAGATCTAGTGCTAGTCCTAGCGCTAGTCGTAGTAGCCGGTGCGGTGCCGACGCCGCGCATCTGCTGGCGGACGCGCTCGCACGGCTTGCGCCCGTTCGTTTGCCGTTGACGGCCCAGCGCGCGGCCCAGCAGCGCGTCGAGCTGGCGGACATGCCCGAACGTAAACGCCCGCAGAAACGTTCCCAGCGTCGACGGCGCCGGCAACCAGCCGCCCAGCAGCCGGCGTGTCCGCCCGGCCCGAGCACCGCCGTGTCGTCGATGCTGTCCGCGCCCAGCACCATCGCATGCGCATTCGCGAACTGGCCGCCGAAGCCGCGCGAGGAGGCGATCATCTCCCGCATGCATCCCAGCTCCTCGGACGTCAGCCGGTTTCCGAGGCAGTTCGTGAGCTCTGCGGGATAGCCATCGCCGCCGTAGGCGGGGTAGCGGTCGTCGGCCCACCGGGAGAACTCGCGCGCGGCCATGAACGCGTTGCGGCCCGGCGGGTCGCTGCGCTCGGCGAAGTGTTCACGAAAGTCACGCCACGCGCACAGCTCGGTCCGCACTGTCTGAATGAAGCGATCGATCCGCGTGCGCTCCTCCGGCTGCAGATGGCTCGGCTGAACGTCCTCGACCCACGCGGGCAGCGGGTGTTCGGTGATCCCGACCTCGCGCGTGTGGTTGTCAGGGGAGCGGGCGAGCAGCTGCCTCGTCGCGCGGTTGCCGAATCAGGCGTTGCAACGCGATCGCATCGTCGAGCCGCCGCGACGCAGCTCCCTTGGAGGAGGTTCTGCCCCGACAGTCGTGCGCCGCGCGCTCACGCACCCCGCCGATCATCCCACGACGTACGTCCGCCCGTCCAGCAGAGGGATGGGCGCACGACGCGCGGTCACGCCCCGCCTCCTTTGGACAGAACCGCGATTATGGCCAAAAGCGAGGCGCGCGCCCACGTTGCTGTGGGGCGGTCGAGACGCGACGGCAGTTGGCGCGGCGGATCGTCTCCCGCCGCGCACGGCGCCGGCCATGCTGGGCGCAGACAGCTACCGTCCAGCTTGATCAGAGAGGACACCGCAGGAGTCACCTGCGGCCCGAGAGCCGACTCGACGTCGACCCGTCCGCTTCAGTGGACGCGGGTCCGCCGCGCCTCCTGCAGCCCGCCGGCGACCGTGCGGTACGTGCACGAGACCACGGCGGTGCGCCCGACGGCGACGTCAAGATCGCGCGTGAGTTGGCGTCGCAGCGAACCGCCCCAGACCACGGACCACGTCACGCGTTCGGGATCCTCAGCGGTGCGGCGTCGACGCGCTCAACGACACCGCTGCTGCCGTCACGCGCGACGACCGCAAGACGGCGCTGCATTGTGCCCGGGTCTGGACCTTGCGCCACAGCGATGATCGCTCGCCCGGCCGGTCGCGGCCGTCGCGGTGCTTGCGCACCGACCCCTCGCGTTGTTCAACGCGAGGCGATGTCGATCACAAACTGGCGCCCATTGGCTTCCAGCCGCAGGACGCGGAGGTCCTCAGGCGCCGCTGGGCTGAACAGCTGGGTGCCGCGCGCCGTTGTGTTGCCCGAATCCGCGATCGCCGCAATTGAAGACAGGGAGCGCCGGAGCGATCGATACGCGCGGTCTCTGTCGTCGCGGAGGGCGAATGCCGGCAGGTGCGGGGCGAGCACGTGCTCGATCTGCTCGTCGTGACTTGATCGTGCGTTCGGTGCGACTGGCGGGAGGACAAGCTGCCAGCGCACGAGGATCGCGGCGTCGTCGTCGATCGGCTCGGGCGATGCAGCAACGACCGCCTCCTGGACCCCCCGTGCCGTCGCGGCGGCCGACGCGAGGCCGGGCGCGAACAGCAGCGTCACGACGAAGGCGAGGAGTCCGAGGGCGGTCACGGATCC